>JBEKYH010000018.1:0-21321 GCA_049511115.1 Tepidisphaeraceae bacterium
ATATCACCAGCGAGCGCGCCTTCACCGGCGCGGGGCAGGACTTCCGCGCCAGCTTCAGCCCCGGCACCGTGTTCACCAATGCCGACCTTTCCTTCTTCGAGCCGTACCTGCTCGACCAGCCGTACAGCTTTGGCGATGACCTGTACCTGCGTGACGCCGTCCGCGAGCATTACGTGGATCGCCGCATCGGCGATCAGATCAGCTTCGGAAAGCGATTTGACTACACCTATTCGGCCGTGGTCACCCTTCGCGGCGAGGACGTGGACATCACCAGCATCAAGGACAAATACGTCACCGACGCCAACGGAAACACCATCGTTGACGAAAACGGCAATCCCCTCCCCAACCGCGCCCCGGAAATTCTCGACGGCAAGGGGCACCATACGGTCACGGCGGCCACCTTCCAGTTCACCCGCGACACCACCAACCACGGGCCGATTCCGTATAAGGGGGACGACGCCTCGGTCGCGCTGACCAAAGTGGGAGCGATGGGCGGCACAATCGATTACAACCGCGTGTTCAGCTCCGTGACGGATTATCAGGAACTCAGCGAAGACCTCCTGGACCGCCGCACGGTTCTTAAGAGCCACGTTGAATTCGGCGATGATTGGACGCCCGCGCCGTTCTACGAGCGATTTTACGGCGGCGGATTTGAGAGCGTGCGCGGCTTTGCGTTCCGTGGGATGGAGCCTCGCGACGGCATCCATGCCGACCCCGTCGGCGGTGATTTCAGCCTGACCGGCGGCCTTGAGCTTGACTTCCCCATCGCCGAGGACATTCTGCGCGGCGATGTATTCACGGATGAGGGGGATGTTGAGACTGACGCCCGACTGGGTACAATGCGAGCGAGTATCGGACTAGGATTCCGGCTGATTTTGCCGTTTCTTGGCAATCAGCCCCTGGCGGTCGATTTTGCTTCTCCGCTAATCATGGCGCGGCACGATAAACCGCAAGTAATTAGTTTCTCGTTTGGAATTAGCCGATAGAACGAACTGTCGGAAAGGTTGAAATTTCCTTTCATTGCCTAAGGAGCACTCGCTATGTTTACGTCGAAGACCCCCCGGTGGACTTTGCGCCGCCTGGCCCCGATCGCTGTCGGCGCCGCGGCACTGGGCGCGTTGCTGATCGCGCACCCGGCCCGTTCCGCTGATCCGGCCCCCAGCGCGCCGGTGAGCATCGCCATCGCCAATCCGGCGACGATCTCCGAACAGATCAAGGAGTTCAAGGACCTCAACGGCCAGTTCGATCTGGACCAGAAGTCGTTCGCGCAGAACCTGCAGGACCGGAAGAACTCGTTGCAGGCCATGCAGCAGGCGCTTCAGTTCCTCAAGCCTGACAGCCCTGAATTCGCGGCCAAGCAGGACGACCTGCTCAAGGCCAGCATCGAGGCGGACGCCTGGGCCAAGGAGACCCAGCTCGCCTATGAGCGCAAACAGAAGGACAAATTGCGTGACCTCTTCCAGGAAATCCAGGATGCCATCGCCAAGGTTGCCCAGAAGGACGGCTACAGTCTGGTGCTCGCCGACCAGCGGCCCAAGATTCCCGACGACCTTGACAATCCGAACATCACTGTCGAGCAGCTTAAGAACGTGATTGTGGCGCGGACGATCCTGTATTCGGACCAGAGCCGCGACATCAGTGGCGAAGTGATCACGCTGATGGACAAAGAATACGCCAGCAGGACGGCCCCGCACTAATCGTTAGGGGCGTTGATCTGTAACCGTTCTTGATAGGGCGCCGTCCCTCTCGGAGGCGCCAGGGCCGGTTTAAGTGAAGAGTTTCAGCCTGGCCCAGATCGCGGCGCTGCTGCAATGCCCGCCGCCGCCGGCCGCCAAGGCCGCCACGCCGATCACCGGCGTGGCGGCCTTGGGCGACGCCGGACCCACCGAACTTTCCTTTCTTTCCTCCGAGCATTACCACAAGCAATTCGCCGCCAGCGCCGCCGCGGCCGTGCTCGTCGACAAGAAAATCAAGTTGCGCCTGCCCGTCAAAAAGACGGTGCTGATGGTGGATGATGCCGAACTGGCCATGAGCGCGGTTCTGCGGCAGTTCGCTCCTCCCGTCCCGCGCCCGCCGCAGGGCATCGACCCGCAGGCCCGCGTGGATGCTTCCGCCCTGATCGATCCAACGGCGGCCATCGGACCGTTTGTGATCGTCGGCGCTCGCTCCAGGATCGGCCCGGGGACGGTCCTTCATGCGGGCGTCTATGTCGGCGACGACGTTTCCATCGGCCAGCACTGCGAGTTTTTTCCTTACGTCACCATCCGCGAGCGAATTACGGTCGCCAACCGCGTCATCATCCACGCCAACAGCGTGCTGGGCACCGATGGATTCGGCTATCGCTGGGACGGCGGCAAACATGCCAAGGTCCCGCAAATCGGCTCGGTGGCCATCGAGGACGATGTCGAGATCGGCTCATGCGTCTGCATCGACCGCGCCAAGTTCGGCGTCACCCGCGTCGGGCGCGGAACCAAAATCGACAACCTCGTGCAGATCGCCCATAACGTGGTTATCGGACCGCATTGCATCATCGTCGGCCAGGTGGGATTGGCCGGCAGCGCCAAGCTCGGAGCCGGGGTGGTCCTGGGCGGTCAGGCCGCCGTGCGCGATCACATTACCATAGGCGACGGGGCAATGGCCGCCGCCTGCACCGCCATCGCCGAGGACGTGCCGGCCGGAACCACCGTCAGCGGCATGCCCGCCCTGCCCCACCGCCAGAGTCTCCGCGAGCAGGCGGCGCTGCGGCGGCTGCCGGACCTGGTCGTGCAGGTCAGGAAATTGCAGGAGATGGTGGAGGAGTTGAAGAAGGGGAAGGGGTGAGAGCGGTCACGAGAGGGTGCGATCTTTACTCCTGGACTTTGGCCTGTACTTTTCTCTCTCTCCATGTACTCAGGGAGAGGGATGGGGTGAGGGTTGCATTTTGAGCTTCGAGTATGGTTTGCAAACGGGGAGGCGAAGAAGAACACGAACCCTCTCCCTGAGTACATGGAGAGGGAACCAGCCGCTCACCCCAGCCGCGCACTCGGCCTCACGACCACAGCCGTTCCATAACACAGCACTTCGGTCGCGTTCACGCGGCCGCCGCCGACTTCCGATGCGTCATAGTAAAGCAAAGCGCTATTTCCCTTCACTTCGCCAGCCGAGCCACCAGCCGCCAGATCAAGTGCGGCGACAATGGCTTGGCCTGTTTCGCGTTAAACGCATTCACCAGCGCATCAAATTCCTCCGTATACGGCAGCCGGTCGCGCTTGCCCAGGAACGGGCCGGCGTGCTGGGTGATCAGATTTCGCAGCAAAGCGATGGCCTCCTCCGACACCTGCGGCGGGGGCGTCGGGGCTTGGCCGAGCTTGGGGAGTTTGCCGCTCTTGCGGAGGTTCAGGAGATGCCTCCAGGCCTGGCGGCGCGTGGGTTTGCTCGTACCGTGCTGGGCGGCGTAGGCGGCGTAAAGGCGCTCAAAATGCGGCGTGTAAGGAAGGTCATCCGCCGTCCGGCCCAGTTCCTCGTACAGCTTGACGAGCACCAGCGGTTTGGCCGTCGCGTCCGGCTCCGTGCCGGCGAACAATCCTTCCGGCGGCTTGGCGTCCTCGATGGCCTCGGCCAAATCCGCCGTGCGATCGAGAATCAGCAGCACCGTGCCGAAGGGGTCCTTCACCGTCGCGCGATACCCGCGCGCCACCTTCCGCGGCGGCTGCGTGAACGTCAGCCTTAACTCGCCACGCCGCCGGTAGAGATCGCAGACATCGTCCACCAGAAAATAAACCTGCTCAAAGGGCTGATCCGAATCATCCAGTAAAATCAGTTCCCCACCGTCGGGGAGCGCGAAGGCCGCCACATGGGCCTCCAGGCGTAAAACCGGAACCTGAAGGACGTCCCGGTAATACGCCGCCGCCGCCGCGACGTTTGCCACCCGAAGGATCACCCGATCAATCTTGCGGAGCATGAAGGACGCTCCCGGCTAAAGCGGATTATTCACCGCCCGGTCGCAGTAGCGACCTCGAGGCGCAGAGACCGCGGAGGCGAAATAGGACTGAGGACTGAGGGCCGAGGACTGAGAGACGGAAAATATCTAATTCTCTGTATTTCCTCTGCGACCTCTGCGCCTCCGCGGTTCATATTGATTTCATTCGCGCTTATCGGCGCGTTCTTCCTTCGACTTCCTTTGCCAGCGCTGCCTTGACCTGGGCGAACGCCGCCGCCCAGTCGCCTTTGCGCGGGAGGCGGAATAATCGCATGGTCGGATACCAGGGGGTGTCCGTTCGGTTCATCATCCAGCGCCAATCGGGACAGAATGCCAGGAGCGACCAGACGGGCTTGGCGAAAGCCCCGGCGAGGTGGATGACCACCGTGTCCACTGCAATGACCAGGTCCAGTTCGGCAATCACCGCGGCCGTTGCGTCAAAACTCGTCAAACGCGATGAGAGATCGACGATTCTCATTCCCAGCGGAGCGTTGGCTAATTCCGCCGTTTGCGGGCCGACCTGCAGGGAGTAAAGGCTCACGCCGGGAACGTCGCCCAGGGGCGCGAAATTGGCGAGAGCCGTCGAGCGATTCTTATCGTTGGCATGGGTCGGCCGCCCCGCCCAGGCGATGCCGACCTTCAGCCCGCCGTCGCTCGCAAACAGCGGCCGCCAGGCTTCGCGCTGGCGCGGATCGGGCGATAGATAGGGAACTTTGGCGGGAATCGTCGCCAGCGTCGTTCCAAACCATAGCGGCACGCTCATCAGCGGGCAGGCGAAGTCAAACGGCGGCGGCTTCTGCGCGCCGGGCACAAATTCCGCGACGCCGTCCAGTGTCTTCAAAAGCCCCACCAGTTCCGGCGGCGTCTCCAGCAGCACTTTGGCTCCGCGCTCCGCCAGCAGCGGAACGTACCGGCAGAACTGCACCACATCGCCGAACCCCTGCTCGACGTACAAAAACAGCGTCTTGCCGGCGATGTCCTCCCCCTTCCAATGCCGCGCGTCGGTGTATCGGCGCGGGGCAAAATCATATTTGTTCCAGCGCCATTCCTGCTCCTGCCAGCCGCGCTGCAAGTCGCCGCTCATCAGCAGGGATAGGCCTAGCCCGTCATGGGCGCAGGCGTTGTTGGGATCGAGCCTGATGGACCGCTCAAACGAGGCGACGCTCGCCGGCAGATCGCCCCGGTCGGCATAACAAATCCCCAGGTTGCTGTGCACGTTGGACACGTTCGGATTCAGGGAGATCGCCCGACGGCAAATCTCGTAGGCCTGATCGGTATGTCCCAACGAGAGCAGCGCCACGCTGTAGGTGTTGAGATAGTTGGGATTGTTCGGCTCCAGAGCCACCGCCCGCTGCAAAAGCTCCATCGCCGGCGCGTATTTCCGTGTCCGGCAGGCGATCTCGCCCAGATTATGCAATAAAACGGAATTATTGGGCGCCAGGCGCAGCAACTGGTTGTAGATCGCGGCCGCCTTGGGCAGGTCGCCGCGCTGGTGATGCTGCACGGCAATGGCCAGGGCCTGATCGAGGGTGTGGGTTTGTTGGGTCATTGCGAATCGCTCGGCAGTGGCGCCGCTCCTCGACAAGAAATTCGGGAAAGCAGCTCGCGGTCCATCAATTAGATTGTAGCGTGCTTGGCGATGTGACAGTAATGGGAAGCATCCGCTTAAATCGCGTTCACTTCATTCCCCGATATGCTCGAAGGCGCCGGACTGGTCTCTTCCACCGCATCCCCCGGCGGCAAAACCTCGACCTTGATCTCCGGCGGCAGGAGGGATTCCAACTGCTGCTGGAAGTGCCCCTTGAACAGGTGAAAGATCGCGCCTTTGCGGCTGGTGCCAATGAGAATGCGCTCGCAACCGGTGATGGCGGCGGCTTCGGCCATGAGCTCAGCCGCGTTGTCGCCGCTGTCGTAGACGGGCAATACCGGCACGTTCAACTCATGGCCGATATCCAAAAACCGGGCGAATACGCGAAGGGCTGACATGTCCGTGTCCATGCAGAGAGTCGGTTCCCAGTTGTAGCGGATGCGGACCGAGCGAATAAAGCAGACCACCAGCGCCGCGCCGGCTCGCTTGGCTTCGGCGAGCGCCGCCTGGGCCAGGGCGTCGGAGCCATAGGTGCCGATGAGAATGCGCGGGCGATCCAGCGCGCCTTCGCCGAGTTGGTGCATGATCGCCTGCCGCAACAAGCTCGGCCGCGGGCCGTTGCGCGTGGCCAGCTTTTTATTGAGGTATCGCGCCGCCAATCCCACCGCCATCACGATGGAAACGAACACCAGGGCCTCGCGCTTCACGTAGGCGAGCGTCACCCAGATGAATAGGAGGACGATGCCCAGCAGCATCATGGGAATCTTGCGGTGCATGCGCCGCAGCCGCGGATGGAACGCGCAAAGGGATATGTTGATGGCCACCGCGCCGATGACGCCGATGGCGTACAGCGCGGCGAGCTGATCCAGATTATGGCTGATGGCCAGCACCAGAATCGGCACGACAGCGGCAATAATCGCGGGGACGGTGGGCACGCCAAACCGGTTAATGCGCACCAGCGACGCGGGCAATTCGCCGTCGCGGGCCATGAGATATTGGATGGAGGTCATGCCGGCGATGGCGGTGTTGCCGGCGGAGAGCAGCAGCAGGCCGCCGATCATGCGGACGGCGTATTCGCCCCACATGCCGACATATTTGCCGGTGAGGAAGGCGGCCATGTCTTCCAGGTGCGCATCGCGGTTGATTGGGAAAATCGCCAGCATGCACAGGCCAAGGACGATGTTGAAGACCGCTACTTCCGCGGCCACGATCCAGATGGCCTTGCGCGCCGTGTGCGAAACCGGACGGCCCATCACGCCGGTCAGATTGGCAATGGCTTCCACGCCGCTGAGCGCCAGCACGATGGAAACAAACGCGACCCAGATCGAGCCGGGGTGCGAGAAATCGGGGCGGCCGATGAACTCAGGGAGATGCCGCCAGGGAATCTGCGGGAGCGCGAACGCGGAGATCAATAGCGTGATGAAGATCATCCCCAACGCCGCGACGATCGCAAAGCCGCCGGTGTGGCTCGGGCCCATCATGTTGAACATGCCGATGGCGGCGATGGCCACCATGGCCCACAGGCCCGGCGAATCCCAGGCGAAGAATCGCTCGGAGACCGATGGCGGGCTGAATCGCTTGGAGTCCAGCGTGTCACCGGCATCGATGTTGGGAGAAGTATCGTAATGCTGATCGGCGATGCGAACGGCGGCGGGATTTGCGTTGGCGGCGGACTGCTGGTGGGCGGGCTGGACTTCGCGGTGCAGCGGCAGGCCGAAGTAATGGAAAGCGTCCAGCACGCTCAGGCTGGCCGTCACCGTGTAATCGGCGAACAGCAGCAGCGCGCCAACCACCGCGAGTGTGCGGCTGGTCTGCTTGGCCGCGGTATACACGCCGCCGCCGTCGGGGTAAATGCGGCAGATTTGCGAGTACGCCCAGGCGACGGCCAAAATCAAAAGGCTCATCATGGCGATGAGCCAGAAGCTGGTGCGGCCCGCGAAGAACAATGCCAGGCCCAGCACGTAAAGACGGCTGGTGCCCCAATCGCCAAAGAGCAAACCCGCGGCTTGCAGCCAGCCTACGTTGCGCGGGCGCTCGCTGGAGAGGAGCGTGAGGGCATGCGACTTGGATCGGTCTTCGCTGGTGTGCATGGCTTTAAAGCCCAGGTAAGGGGTTCAAGGGTTTAAGGGTTCAATGGTTCAAGGGGCCGCCCTGCCGCGATTTACCCTTGAACTCCTGAACCCTTAAACCCTTGAACACCATCGCCCGCTGGCGATGGTCTTTGCCGGCAGCTCACGGTCCGATCGCAACCGACCCCGTCTCGCCGGTGCGGATGCGGTAGCATTCTTCCAGCGGCAAAACGAAAATCTTTCCGTCGCCGATGTTGCCGGTGTGGCCGGCTTTCATAATGGCCTCCACAGCGGGTTTAACGAAATTATCATTCACGGCGATTTCCATCTTCACCTTCGACAACAGCCGGATGAATCCCTCGTTACCGCGATACTGCTCCTTGAACCCGCGCTGGCGGCCGCAGCCGCGAACATCCGAACAGGTCATCAGGAACACTTCCACTTTATTCAGGGCGGCCTGGACGTCTTCAAGCTTGTCCGGCCTGATGACGGCAATAATCAGTTTCATGACAGTTAGCTCCGAAGAGGATTTTCTATGGAAACCCGCGGGGCGGATGAACGACCTCCGCCCCGCGGGTCAGATACCGACAAACGACTGGACGAAGGTCACTTCTTATGACCGGCCAGCGCCGCGTAGCTGTACTCAGGCGCTTCATGGTCGCCCGTTTCAGGCATCACGCCGACCGTGTCACGGGTCATTCCCTGCGGGGCAACCAGGGCGGAAATCACATACTCCGGATACGCCGACATGCCATGCTCGTGAAGGTCGAGACCTTCCAGTTCGCCTTCCTTGGTGATGCGCAGCCGGCTGAACGCGGTGAGGACGCCCATGACCAGCATCGCGCTGACGAAGACCGAGCCGTCGATGCAGAATGCGCCGATGCATTGCGCCTCGAAGACTTTCCAGCCGCCGCCGTAGAACAAGCCGGTCAACGCCGGATTCGCCGTGGGATCAATCACGGGGATGCCGTTCGGCGAGCTGCCGGCGGCGGAGTATTGTCCGCAGGCGAACAAACCGAGCGACAACGTGCCCCACACGCCGCAAAGGGCGTGAACCGGCCAGGCGCCAATCGGGTCGTCAATGCGGCAGTATTCAAGAAGATCGACGCCGAGAATCACCACCACGCCGGCGATAGCGCCCAATATGCACGCGCCCGTGGGGCTGACCCAGTAGCAGGGGCAGGTGATGGCGACCAGGCCGGCCAGGAAGCCGTTGGTAATGGCTGCGCAGTCCCACTTCTTGGTGCGGAAGTAGATGAAGAATTCCGCCGCCAGACCCGCCGTGCACGCGGCCAGTGTCGTATTGGCGGAGATGCGGCCGATGCCGCCGAAGTCCATCGCCGAGAGGGACGAGCCGGGATTGAAGCCATACCAGCCGAACCAGAGGAGGAATCCGCCGATAACGCCCATCACCAGATCGTGAGGCAGCATCGGAGCGCCTCCGTCGCGCTTGAACTTGCGGCCGATTCGAGGCCCAAGCCATATCCCGCCGGCGAGTGCGATCCACCCGCCGATGGAGTGCACGACCGTCGATCCGGCAAAGTCGTGGAAGTTCATCCCGAAGTTCTGGAGGAAATGCGTGTAAGCATTGGGCGAGGCGTTCTGGCCGCCCATCGTGGCCATGCAGCCATCGGGGCCCCAGGCCCAGTGGCCGAAGATCGGGTAAATGAAACCGGAGACGAAAACCGAGTAAATGATGTCGCCGATGAAATCCGTGCGGCCGATCATCGTGCCCGAGCAAATGGTCGAGGCGCAGTCGGCGAAGGCAAACTGGAACACCCAGTGAGCCAGAACGGGAACTCCCGTGGCGCCGTAAAGCGTTGTCGCCGTGATGTTCTGGAGGAAGAACCAGCTATGCACCGGTCCCCCCGCCACGTCGTTGGGGTCATGCCAGCCGATGAGGCCGTTACCCTGGCCGAACATGAACGCATATCCCCAGGTATAATAGAGGAAGCCGCACAGGCAGGTGTCGAAGATACATTCGACCAGCACGTTCACGGTTTCGCGCGAACGGCAAAAGCCCGCTTCCAGCATGGTGAAGCCGGCCTGCATGCAAAACACCAGGAAGGCCGCCACCAGCGTCCAGGCGGTATTAATGGGGTTGATGGTGGGGTTCTTGGTGATGTCCGACAGATCGGCGGGCATGACCGGCGGAATCGCCGCCGCCGCGGGCTGGGTCGCCGGCAGCGTGGTCGCCTGGCCGTAGGCGTGGACGCCGGTAAAGGCGTCAATGATGGACGGCAGGCACAAAATGACGAACAACATGATGCCGACGGCAATGGCCTTGCCGATACACACCAGCATGGCGTGGCGACGCCATTCCTTTTCCCGCATGCGCAGACGCAATCGCGTCAGCTTCTCCGGGAAAGTTAACCGTTCTGAATCTCTCGCTCTGGAACGCATAGCAGTGCTCCTTTGTAGACGGGTGACGCGGAAACTCCCTGCGACAGTGAATGACGGGCCGAACGTCCGGCCGACGGCGCTACGAAAAGCGCAGTTACACTAATCCCATTCAAGGCTGCATTGATCACGCCGCGACGCGATGGACTCTTGGCAAAGCCGATGCCATGAGCCGCCGGACAGGCCTACAATTGAGGCGTGTGCGCAGTGCAAACGATCGGCCTGCGCCGCCAATCCACAGCGGCGCACTCAACGCGGCTTTCTTGCGCGGCGCAAGAGATGTCCGTGCGACCGGTCGAGGCGATTCTGTTTAGCCTCCTCAAGCGGCGCGGAAATCGAGTGAAGCGCACTTGGCGAACCCCGATAGGGAATTCCAATAACCCGATCCCCGGTTGCGAACGCCTGCGAATTAATCGGTGTTGCCTGGAAAAAGAGCGCGCGAAAACAAAACGCGCGCTTTAAGCAAATGTCGGCAGAGCAACGAGTAACGATTTGTCGCATGGCGGGTGTTGCACGAATCAGTGCAAAACGGTAGCAGATTGAAGGGTGATGCCCAACTGTCGCGCAGCGCCTGGCGCGAGAGTGCTGTCATTGTGCGCTGCGGGCCGTCTTAGGCTGTCGGTATCTGCTTTGCAGAGGCTAAACTACGTTGTCGAAGTGGATTGCCCCCCTCGCTTGAGCGCGGAGTGTTATGTCATCAAGCCCGTCGGAATTTCGAGCCTTGCGGATTCTCGTCGTTGACGACGAGGAACATATTCGTTTCGCCCTCACCATGTGCCTGGAAACCGACGGGCATCGGGTCGTCTCCGTCGGGACCGTCGAGGCGGCGCTCGCCGAAACCGCGCGGCAGGCGTTTGACCTCATCTTCCTCGACGTGCGACTGGGCACCCAGAACGGGCTGGATTTCATCAAACCCCTGCAGGAGGAAAACCCCTGGGCGCGCATTGTGGTCATTACCGCCTATGCGTCAGTCGAAACCGCCGTGCAAGCCATGAAACTGGGGGCATCCGATTATCTGGCCAAACCGTTTGAGCCGGCGCAGCTTCTCCTCCTGACCCAGCGCGTCGCCGAGCGGCGGCAACTGGAGCAAAAGGTCGAGGCGTTGCAGAAGGCCCTGGGGGCTATGGACCCCGAGGCGGATTTCCCGACGTCCAGTCCAATCTTGCGAGAGTCGATTGAATTCGCCCGGCGCGTGGCCACCGCCAGCGCGCCGGTCCTCATTCACGGCGAGCGCGGCACCGGCAAGGGCCGCCTCGCCCGTGCGATCCATGAATGGAGCTGGCGCTCACAAGGACCGCTGGCGAG
Source organism: Tepidisphaeraceae bacterium (assembly GCA_049511115.1). GTDB lineage: Bacteria > Planctomycetota > Phycisphaerae > Tepidisphaerales > Tepidisphaeraceae > JBEKYH01. The sequence continues at coordinate 11,321 of JBEKYH010000018.1, forward strand.
CGTCTCCTTTGAAGGGCGGTCGGCCGACGACGTTGAGACCGAACTATTTGGCGCGGCGACAGGCGCAAAAACCGGGGCCGTGGCGTTATGTCACGGCGGCACTTTGATCCTCGACGAAATCGGCAACATGCCCCTGCGTCTTCAGCCGCGCCTGCTGACGCTCCTGCGCGAGCGCGAATTTGAGCGCCAGGATCAGTTCGTGCGCCGGCCCATCGACGTTCGCGTGGTGGCCACCAGCAGCTCCGATCTTCAGCGCGCCGTCGCGGCGGGGCAGTTTCGCGAAGACCTGCTGGTAACGCTCAGCATGACGCAGATTGACATTCCCGCCCTGCGCCAGCGGCCCGAAGACGTGCCCATGCTCGCCGAGCGATACCTGGCGTATCTGAGCCGCGAGCATCATCGCACGATTCTCGGCTTTTCGCGCGATGCGGCGTTTGTGCTGAAGTCGCACGCCTGGCCGGGGAATACGCGCGAGTTGCGCAATGTCGTCGAACGCGCGGTGCTGATGTGCAATTCCGAGGTCATTGGCCTGGATCATCTGCCCGCCGATCTCATGAGCGCCGCCGGCAACGGCAAGCCGACCCCGGGACCGGCGTATCAGGTGGGCGACCTGGTCCCCCTGGAGATCATCGAGCAGACGCACATCCGCCACGTTCTGGCATCCGCCAAAACCCTGCGCCGCGCCGCCGCCATTCTGGGCGTCAACGCCAGCGCGCTGTGCCGCAAGCTGAAGCGCCTGGAAGCTGGAGCGAAAAATGATGACCAGCTTGCGTAACCGGCTCTGGCTCGGATTCGGCAGCCTGCTGCTGATTCTGCTGGTGGTCAGTTCGCTTACGATCATCGTCTTCACGCGCTACAGCCACGCCCTGGAGGATGTTTTCCGCGAGAATTACAACAGCGCCCGCTACAGCGATACCATGAAGGAGTCGCTCGACCAGCTCAACAAGCGCGCCGAGCGGCTGATCTGGGAAGAACCCACCGCGCGGAAGACGGACTTCGCCAATGCGGAATACCAATTCGACACCGCCCTCAACTCTCAGTTAAACAATTGCACCCTTCCCGGCGAGCGCGAGGCGACCGATCATCTGGCCGACCTGTGGCAGCAGTATCGCGCCCACTACCAGACCTTCAACGCCGCCGCCCAGGATCGGTCGCAACTGTATCAGCAGGACCTTCTCCCGCGCTATGAGGAATTAAAGCAAGTCGCCCAGCACATCGCCGACATGAACATGTCCAACATGGTCTCCGTCGACGGCCAGGCCAAGCGAACGCTTCTTTCCGTCCGGAACGCCCTGCTCATTCTCGTATTGGCCGGCACGGCGCTGGCCGCCCTGGTCGTCTGGACCGCCAGCCACACCATCCTTCGCCCCCTCGAAGACCTCACCCAATCGGCCCGGCAGATCGAGGCGGGAAATCTGGAATTGAATTTGCCGGTGCGAGCCCAGGATGAAGTCGGCAAGCTGGCCCATGCGTTTAATTCGATGGCGTCGCGCCTGCGGGAATTCAAGCGCATCGATCACGACCGCCTCACCCGCAGCCGCCAGACAACGCAACTGGCCATCGACAGCCTCCCCGACGCGGTCTTTGTCATGGGCCCCGACGACACCATCGAAATCTCCAACGACGCCGCCCGAACTTACTTCGGCATCGAACCCGGCCGCGCCGTCTCGAGCCTCGGCCTGCATTGGCTTTCGCCGTTGTATGAGCAGGTGAAATCCAGCCAGCTTCCCGTCGAACCGCGCGGTTACGCGTCCGCTATTCAGCTCTTCGTGCAGGGCGAGGAGCGGTTCTTGCTGCCCAAGGCGGTGCCCATGTTCAGCCCCGACGACCACCGGCCGCTGGGCGTGACCGCGATTCTCGTGGACGTGACGCAACTGCGCCGCGTGGACGAAGCCAAGAGCAGCCTGGTCTCGACAGTATCGCATGAATTGCGCACGCCGCTCACCTCGCAACGATTGCTCCTTGGGCTGCTCGTTACTACGGTCGGTCCGCTGCTCAACGGCAATCAAAAACGCATGTTGGAGGTGGCCAAGGCCGACAACGACCGGCTCTATCGCACCATCGACGATCTATTGAGCATCAGCCGCATTGAATCGGGACGGGTCCAATTTCAGTTCAAGCCCATGTCGCCGCGCGATATCGTCGCGGCGTCGGTCGATCCGCTGCGGCAACTCTTCGCCGACAAGAAACTGCGCCTCAACGTCTGCGTGCCGCAGAACCCGCCGAACGTGCGCGCCGATCCGGTGGCGATCCATTCGGCCCTGACCAACCTTCTATCCAACGCCCTCAAGTTCACTCCCCCCGGCGGCGAAGTGACGGTCTCGGTTGAGAATGGAAACGACGTGGTAGCCTTTTGCGTCAACGACACCGGGCCGGGCATTCCCGCCGAATTCGCGGGCCGAGTCTTCGACAAATTCTTCCGCGTCCCCAGCCCCGAAGGCCCGACCGGCGCCGGCCTGGGCCTGACCATCGCCAAGGAAGTCATCGAAGCCCACGGCGGCCAGATCGAACTCCGCGGCGGCAGCGGCAGCACATTTCGATTCACCTTGCCGCCGGCGGCGTGAATAACCGAGTTTGTGCCAACGGTTAAGACGTGCCCCCCTGGCAATACACTATGTCAAAATGGTGACGAACCAAATTCCTGTTATGACGTAAATTAGAGTGAGCAATCAATCTTGCCCATGTGCGATTATTTGCTTGACCGCGGTTGAAGAGAATCCGACAATGTGCGCGCGGCAGGGAATCGAACTGCATCACAGGCCATAAAGCTGGTTAGGTCCTTCGGCGTTCAACGAGGCAACCATGAATGGCTTGCATGCCAAAACACTTCGATCTTTCACCAACCGGCTCAAATGGCTGTTTCTGCTCCGGGCCGCTGTAAAGGGCGCGACCGTCTGGCTGTTCCTCTGGGGAGTCGTCGCGCTGGCGGTGAAGACTTCCAGCCTCCATCAACCTCAATGGCTTACGTCCGGTCTGCTGGGCATTATCCCCGCGGGCGCGGCGGCCGGATGGATGGCGCGCAGGGAATTCCCCGCTTTCAGCAAAATCCGCGCGAGCTATGACCGTTTGAATGCCTGTGGCGGTCTGATCATGTCCGAAGAGGCGGCCGATATGAGCGCGTGGCGGTCGCACCTGCCCGCCGCGGCCGCGCCCACCGTTCGCTGGCGCGGGGCACGTCCATTGGCGGCGTTGGCGGCGTCGGCGCTGTTTGCCGCGACCAGCTTGCTGCTGCCGCAGCGATTGACCCACTTCTCTCTCCGCCACCCCCTGGAAATCGGCCAGGTCGCCGACCAGTTGCAGGCGGAAGTTCAAACCCTGCGCCAGGAAAAGATCATCCCGGACCAGCAGGCCCAGGATGTGGAGAAACAGCTTTCCCAGATTGAGCAGGACTCGTCCGGTTATGATCCGGACAAGACGTGGGAAGCGCTCGACCACATCAAGGAATCCGATTCGCAGGCTGCCAAGCAGGCGGCTGAAGAAGCGCTGGCCAAAACGACCGCCCTCACCGACGCGCAGGCTCTCGCCCAGGGCATGCAGCAGGCGGCCGACGAGGGAATGAATGCGGCGACCGCTTCGCAGGCCGCGCAAGTGCTGGCCAACACGCTCGCGGCGGCGAAGCTCGAAGACGGCCTGCTCGACGCCAAATTGCCGCCGGACCTTCTCAACAATCTCAACGGTCTGGACAAGGAGCAGTTGCAAAAGCTGCTGAATTCGCTGCAGTTCAACAAGGATTCCCTGGGGCAGACCGCCGCCGACCTTGAAAATCTCAAGCTCATTGACGCGGCGACGCTCGATCAGCTTCGCGAGGCCGGCAAGAATATCGACCCCAAGGCGCTGGCCGATTACCTGGCGCAATGCAACGGTGATCTTGATCCAAATTCGCTCGCCCAATTCCTGATCCCGGGCAAGGGCGGGCGCGGCGGCGGTGGTCCGCCGGCGCCGATGACCTGGTCGGATGGGGCGTCGGAGAAAGACCTCAAGTTTCAGGAGCACGTTTTGCCCCCGGCCGCGCAGCTATCCGACGCGAAACTGGTCGGCGTGAGCCGGGCGGCGCCGCAGGTGAGTGACGCCACGGTCGCCACCGGGCACGGCGCCCTGGCCGACGCCCCGGGCACGGGCGGCTCGGCGCACGCGCAGGTCGTGTTGCCGGAGCAGCGTCAGGCGGTGCAGACTTTCTTCAATCGCGACAAACAATAAGTTCACGGGGATATGCCTGACACCATCCTAAAACCTGAAGAGCTTCAGCCCGCCGCGGAACTGGCGCGCAAAACGCTGGAGCAACTCGACCACATTCTGCTGGGCCGCCGCGAGCTCCACCGCCTGGTTCTCATCGGCATACTCAGCCGCGGCCATATTCTGCTGGAAGGATTGCCGGGGCTGGGGAAGACGGCGCTGGTCCGCACGGTCGGGCAGATTCTCAAGCTCGATTTCAAGCGCATCCAATTCACCCCGGACCTCATGCCCGGCGATGTGCTGGGCACCCACATCCTGCAGGAGACAAGCGCCGGCCGGCGCGAGTTGGTGTTTCAGCCCGGCCCGGTCTTCACCAACATCCTGCTCGCCGACGAAATCAACCGCGCCTCGCCCAAGACGCAGTCGGCCATGCTGGAAACGATGCAGGAAAACTGCGTGACGCTGCTGGGCACGACGCGGCCTCTGCCGCAGCCGTTTTTCGTGCTTGCCAGCCAGAATCCGATCGAGCTCGAAGGCACCTATCCCCTGCCCGAAGCGCAACTGGACCGGTTTCTCTTCCGGCTGCTTTTTGACAGCGTCGACACCGACGTTCTGGACGAGATTATCTCCAGTCGCCGCCGCGGCGAATTGCCGTCGCCCACATGGCAGATGGAACGCAGCGAGCTCGAACTGCTTTTTGCGGCCATGGGCCGCATTTACCTGCCGCGACCGGTGTCGCGATACATCGCGCGGATCGTGTCGGCGACACATGCCGGCGGCGCAGAAGCCAACGCTTCGGTGAACAAATACATCACCTATGGCGCGTCGCCGCGAGCGGCAATCGCGATCGCCGAGGCTGCCCGGGCGCACGCCATGATCGCTGGGCGGCCGAGCGTCGGATTTGAGGACGTAAAGGCGGTCGCGCAACCGGTGCTGAACCACCGCCTGATCCTGAATTATCAATCGCGCTTCGACCGCGTGACGACCTCCAGCCTCGTCGCGGAGTTGCTGGGGCAATTGGATGAGGCCGCCATCAAATTGCCTAAGGACGTGGAAGTCGCGATGACGTGATGTGGATCGAAATGTGCCGTATGACCGACGACGTAAAATGCGTCCGAGTCCTGCCGTTTGTTCTGGCACTCTGCTTTTCGCATTCATTGTTCTGCGCGCCGCCGTGTCGCGCCGATAATTTCGGCGATGTATGGATCGTGGCCGACGCCATCTATACCGGCAACACGTTCCACGGCTATTCAGAGACGCGGCTTACACTCGAGAATCGCTCGGCCGGGCGCACCCACTCGGTGACGCTGAATCTCCCGGCGGATGACTTTGACAGCTTTGGCAATTCCATCGGCCGGCTGTCGCGCACGGTGACGCTGGCTCCGCAGGCGCATCAAGTGATGGGTTTGCTTCAGCCGCCGCTGCCCACCGGCGGGAGCGGGCTTATCAGCGTCGAAGTGGACGGACGCGTGCAGGGAAATCTCCGCGCGCCAAACGCCAACAGCCATTGCCAGGCTGACTATTCTTCGCGCATCCCGACGACCACGGTCTTCATCAGCCGCAGCCTCGATTACGACGCGGTGTGCCGGATTTTCAATGCCGGGCGCGGACCGTTTTCCGCCGCCATGGCCACCGGCGCGCCGGATGCCACTTCTTCGGGGACTCGCGACCCGAACACCTGGAGACCTGACGAACGCATGTTCCGGCGCCCCAACTGGTTGGAACTGGATTATGCGACTCCCCAGATAATAAACCAGATCTCGGTATACGCATCGGAAAGTCTGCCCGCTGCCGGCAGCATAGTGCTGACCACCGACACGGGAGCCCCCAGCTTGCGGATCCCCATGTCGTCGGGGGCATCGAGTTCCAACGGCACCGAGAATGTCACGCAATTCTCGCTGCCGGCTACGGCCGCGACGGTTAGAACCGTGCGGCTCGATTTCGGGACGACCCCTGCATACGAGATCGGCATCGACGCGGTGGGAATCTCCGGGCCAACCGGCAGCCAGTGGGCGTCGGACGCGCGCGCCAGCAGCACCCTCAGCGCCGCCTACGTGGCCGGGGCGACAGGCGATTCCGTTGAAGGCATGCGCTCGGAAATGCCGACGTCGGAACTCAGCACCGATTGGCTCGCCTACACGCCCTTTGATGTTGTCGTTTTGGGCCATGGCGATCTGGCTTCCCTGCCCCCCGAGGCGTCCGCGGCGCTTTGGAACTACGCGCAGGCCGGTGGAAATCTGGTAGTGTTCGGAAGCGACGGCGTGCCGCAAGAGTGGCGGACCGGACCCCAGGCATCTCTTCAGGACGGAATCGCCTATGATGCGGGCCTGGGCCACTTTTTTGTTTTCAAATCAGAAGATCCCTCCACGCTGGATTCTTATTCGATGCAGAGATTGCGAACGGCCGTTAACGACGAATTGCAATACTGGCAATCATTGCCCACCGACATGGGCGGCGCCAACTCCGCGCTGCCGCTCGTGGATGATTTGAAAATCCCCACGCGCGGCCTCGTCTTTGTCATGCTGGTGTTCATCATCCTCATCGGCCCGGTCAATCTGATCGTCCTGAGCCGCCGCAAGCGCCGCACCTGGATGTTGTGGACTATTCCCGCGATTTCTTTGCTGACAACGCTGATCGTCTTCGCCTACTCGCTCTTCAGCGAAGGCATCACCCCCACGATCGGGATTGCCGGTCTTACCGTGCTCGATCAAGGCGCCCACCATGCCGCGACGATCGGCGGCGAAGGATATTATTGCCCGCTCACTCCCAGCGGCGGCCTGCATTTTGATTCCGACACCGAGGCGACTCCGCTGGTCAACGCCAACGACCGCTCCGGCAGCGGACGCGAAGTCGATTGGACTCAAGCGCAGGACTACACGCGGGGCTGGGTCTCGGCGCGCGTGCCGGCCTTCTTTCACCTGCGCAAGTCGCAGACGCGACGCGAACGGCTCCAGGTCGAGAACAAGGACGGCCGTCTCCAGATCGTCAACGGGCTGGGGGCGCCGATCAAATCGCTCTGGTTTGCCGACGCCCACATGAATATTTATGCGGCGCAAGACATTCCCGCCGGACAAACGGCCGCCCTGGAAGCGCTGAATTCCTCTCCCGTCACCGAAGGAACCGGCGGGCCGCAGCGGCTGCTGCGCGACATCAGTTTCGCCGCGCACATCGACGGCCTTGATCAGCATGCGGCCGGCTACCTGGCCCCCAATACCTATCTCGCCGTGCTGGACGGCAATCCGTTCCTCGAAAACGCGCTGGGGGCCGCCGCAAGCGTGAAGCGGGCCAGGGTATCCGCCGTGGTCTATGGAATCCTTGAATCCGCCGGCAGCCTGTGAAAGTTCGGGCTATGAAAGTCCAGGTCAAAAATCTTCGCAAGGAATTCGGCAAGACGCTGGCCGTGAACGACATCTCGTTCTCGTTCGACTCGGGCCAGATTTTCGGCTTCGTGGGGCCAAACGGCGCGGGCAAAACGACCACCATGCGCATCATTTCCACCATCGAGGAACCCACGGCGGGCGACGTGACGCTCAATGGCATTTCCGTCTGCGAAGAGCCGGAACTGGCGCGGCTGGCCCTGGGCTACGTGCCCGACTCATTGCCGGCCCACGCCGACATCACCGTGCATGAATACCTGGATTTCTTCGCGCGGGCCTACGGGCTTCGGGGCAAAAAGCGCGCGCAGGCCGTCGCCGCTATTGAGGACTTCACCAATCTCACCGGCATCCGCGAAAAAAATCTCAAGGCGCTCTCCAAGGGGATGAAGCAGCGCGTGAGCCTGGGGCGCTCGCTGGTCCATGACCCCGACGTGCTGGTTCTCGATGAACCGGCGGCGGGCCTCGATCCGCGCGCCCGCATCGAATTGCGCGAGTTGCTCACGCTCCTGGCCGAACGCGGCAAGGCGATTCTCATCAGCTCGCACATCCTCACGGAGCTCACGGAAATCTGTAACGGCGTGGTGATCATCGAGCGCGGGCGGATTCTCGAGACCGGGACCATCGACGAGGTGCTTAAGAAGAGCACGCCGCGCCGCACCGTCGCCGTGCGCCTGCTGAACGGACAGGGGGATGAATTGATCAAGGAGCTGCTGCAGACGCCGTTCGTCGAAAAGGCGCGCGACGTGGCCAACGAGGTGCAATTTGAAGTCAACGGCGATGAATCGGCCGCCTGCGAGATTCTCGGCCGGCTCATCGCCAGGGGTTTCAAGGTGGTGGAATTCCGCCAGACCAGGGCCAACCTCGAGGACATTTTCATGAACGTGACCAAGGGAGGAGTTCAATAACCATGCCCGCCGCCAAACCCAAGCTTCTGGACCTGCGCCACTGGGAGCCCAACCCGGTCGTGGTGAAGGAACTGCGCCAGGCCGTCCGCAGCCGGGCGGTGACGGGAATGCTGCTGTTCTTTCTCGTGGTGCTGTTCATCGCCATGGTGATCGTCCTGGTCAACGAGTCGGTTGATTTCGCCCAGGACACGCAGGCGGGCGCGGAAATCTTCACCGTGTTCGTGGTCCTCCTGGCCATCGCCAGCATCCTGTTTATTCCGCTTTACGTCGGCATCCGCATGGCCGGCGAACGGCAGGAAAACAATGCCGATCTGCTCTACATCAGCACGCTGTCGCCGACGCGCATCATCCTTGGCAAGTTTCTCTGCGGCGCGTACGTGATCCTCCTCTTCTTCTCCGCCTGCATGCCTTTCATGGCATTCACGAATCTTCTCCGCGGCATCGACCTGCCCACGGTATTCTTGATTTTGGCCTTCCTGTTCTGCGGCGTCTGCGTCGCCAACATGCTGGCCATTTTCATCGCCTGCCTTCCCGTAAGCCGGACGTTCAAAATCCTCCTTGGCCTGGCTCAATTGGTTTTGTGCTTCTATCTCCTCGTCGGGGCGGTCGTCGCGTCGTCGGAAATGATGCGCTTCGGCGCCGGGTCCATGATGGTGGGAGTCCGCTTTTGGGAGACGGTGGCCACTGTCGCGAGCATTGTCGCGATGGCCGGCGGCCTGCTGTTTGTGCTGTCGGTCGCGCTGATTTCGCCTCCCTCGGCCAATCGCGCGCTCCCGGTGAGAGTCTACGTCACCGTCATCTGGCTGCTGGGCGGCCTGCTCGCGGCCTATTGGGCCTGGCGCAACACCGATGCCTCGATCATTTTTCAATGGTGCGATGTCTGCACCGGTATGCTCATCGGAGCCCTGGTCGTCACCGTGAGCAGCAAAGACCAATTGAGCCTGCGCGTGCGGCGAAAAATTCCCCGCTCGCGCCCGCTGCGGTCATTGGCTTTCCTGTTTTATAACGGCGCGGCGGGCGGGCTGATCTGGGTGGCCTTGCTGCTGATCCTGACCCTGGTGGCGTCAATTGGGTTTTATCTGCAATTCGCCGACATAACGGCCCGGTCGTCGCAGGATTTCTCCACCGTGCAGGAGGTTTACCCGCCGATGGCGGCTTACGCCCTCGCTTACGCATTGACCGGCCTGTTTATCCATCGCACCTTCATGCCCCGCAGGCGGCCGGCGCTCGCGGGCGTCTTCGCCGTCTCGATCGTCACCCTCGCCGTGATCGGGCCGACCATGGTTTTGTTCTTCCTCAACGACCTGACGTGGAGAAATATGCAGCTCCTCCAGCTTGGCAATGTCTCCAATCTCTTTAGCCTCCTCAGTTCACAGCAGCGCATGGAACATCTCTACTTCGCTTCGGGCTGGGCGGCGATTGCCATCGTGATCAATGCCCGTTGGTTTCTGAAGCAGGTAAATGATTTTCGCCCGATCGGCAAGCCCCAGCCCCAGGCTGCCATTTTGCCGGCGACGCCGCAGTAAGATTGAGATGGTTGCCGCAT
>JBEKYH010000019.1:0-21282 GCA_049511115.1 Tepidisphaeraceae bacterium
CCCATCAGATGAACGGCGCCGATGTATGGCGCGTCAACCGCTGCAACATGTGGCTTATCGTGGCGCTTTTGATCGCGTCGGTTGTAGTCGGTTATGGGGTCAATAAATACCTTCTCAAGTACCATGCCAAGTACATGGCAACTGGGGTCATAGAGGTGTCTCGCCCGATTGAGACTGACGTGTTGAAGTCCGGCGAGTCCAATATCGATTACAACTACCTGGCCGTTGAACAGCGCGACCTTGCCGAGCGGCTGAAGATCCCCACGCTCTATACCGAGGTGTTTGGGAGTGAAACGGACCCGGTCCAGAAGATACACAATACGAGCTGGATGCAGCAATTTGCCAGTCCGGCCTTGGCCAAGCAGGACCTGGTGGAGCACCTGATCGTCACGCCGGTGCAGGATACGAGGCAGATACGCGTCGAATTCACGGCCAGCAGCGGAGACGACGCGGCACAGGTCGTTACATCGGTCGTCGAGCAGGAAATAAGCGACGAATCCACCGCCTACACCGACGCTCAGAAGACTATCACCGCGGAGTTAAACGCCATCCTCCAGGGAGATGAGCAAAAGCGCGCCGACCTCGTCGACGCCATTAGCGACCGTGAAAGCCGGCTAAACGTGAGCGGCGAGGGGGGCGCCGCTACCCTGACCGCACGCGAGGCGGAACTGGTTGATCTGGGCAGGACGAAGATGGATGTTGAACTTCAGCTTGCCATCGACAATGAGGAGTTCAAGCGGCTTCAGGATCAGATTGCCGCGGGTCAGGATCCTCCCGAGGTTATGGAAGCGGTCAACCGCGACCCCGAAGTTCAGCATTATGATGACGCGGTTACGAACTTCGACGCGGAAATGCTCGCAGAGAGCCCGAACTTTGGCACGGAAAACCAGACTGTAAAAGACCTTAGCACGCGTCGCGATCTGTTTGCGAAGAAATGGCAGGACGCCAAGGTAAGCGTTGAAGTGGCCACGCGCACCGAGGTGATAGAAGAGATGCGCCGTAAGATCGAGACGAACAACCTCCGGCTCAAGCAGGTTACCGACCAGATGACTTCTCTGAACTTGGACATCGCCGGCCTTAATAAGGACCTCCGTGAGCTTCAGACCTATCGAGCTAATTTGGAGGAACTTGTGGGGCAGGAAAAGATCGTTCAAGATCGCATTGATGAGGCGACGCGACTGGTGAACCAGAAGGATCAGACCTACCTGACTTGGACCAGTCATCCCGAGGCATCCGACATTCCCGTGTTCCCGCGGCTGAGCGTGACGATGACGATGTCGATCGCGATTGGCTTGCTTTTGGGACTGGGGATTTCGTTCGCCCGGGAGGCGTTGGATACGACGGTCCGCAGCCCGCGCGACATCACCCGGATCGGGCACATGGCGGTGCTGGGCATGGTGCCGCACGAGGATGATGATCCCCAGGCGCGCGGCACACGGTTGCCTCTGGTGATCTTCGAGGCCCCGCAATCCATGATGGCCGAGCAATTGCGGCAGGTGCGCACGCGCCTCCAACATGCGGCCAGCCTGGATACGACGCGGACGATCCTCATTACCAGCCCCAGCCCGGATGATGGCAAGAGCACTATCGCCGCCAATCTGGCCAGCGGCCTGGCCCTCAACGGGCGGCGCATCCTGCTGGTGGACGCCAATTTCCGGCGGCCTTCGTGCCATCGCATGTTCAATCTGGCCAACGATGTCGGCTTCAGCGACGTGCTCAACAAGCTGGATGTCTTTGAGGCGGCCGTTCAGGAGACGCAGGTTCCCAATTTGTATATCCTGCCCAGCGGCCTGAAACCCACCAACGCCACCGAGCTACTGGAGAGCCAGTTGCTGACTGATTTCATCGAGAGGGCGCTGGAAGAGTTCGATCACGTGATTTTCGATTCCGGCCCGCTTCTGTTCGTCTCGGAAACCGTCGCCCTGGCCCCGCGCGTCGATGGCGTGGTGACGGTCGTCCGGGCCCGAGCCAATACGCGCGGCCTCCTGACCCGGCTCCGCGACACGCTGCGGCAGCTTAAGGCCGAGAATCTGGGCGTTGTCCTCAACGCAGTCCGCTCGCAGGGCGGCGGCTATTACCGGAGCAACATCCGCACCTACTACGACTATCAAAACGGTCGCGCGGCCTGATGTAGATGTCCGCGGAGGAAAGAACGGCGGCGCCGAGTGGCACTCGGCGCCGCTATTTTGTTGGCTTGATGTTTACTCCGCCGTCATCGCCCCGATTCCCGCCTTGATCTTCCCCAGCCCCGCGTGCATCGCGGCCTTTTCGCCTGGGCTGAGTTGAACGGTAATCTGCGCCACACGGCGGTAATAATCGGGCATGACCTTGTCCAGGAACCGGCGGCCTTCGTCGGTGAGGCGGATGTGTATCATGCGGTGGTCGCCGGCGGATTGCTGCCGGGTGACCATACTGTCGCGCTCGAGCGAGTCAATCAGGCCGGTTATCGTGGCCCGTGTGACGCCGCAGACGGCGGCCAGATCGCTGGGGCACATAGCGCGGGGAGTTTCCCGCGCCAGCACGCCCAGGACCATGAACCGGCCGCGCGACATGCCGTGGCGGCCGAGGTAATGGTCCACGGCCGTCAGCGCCTCGCCGGCCACGTTCACCAGAGTCAGGAAGGATTCCACCGCCGGCCAGTCGATGTCGGGGCAATGCCACTCCGCGGGTGCGGCGGCTTCTGTTTCGGGGAGGTCGCGGAGTTCTAACATCAAGGATATCCTACTACTTGCCGCATTGTGCGGCGACGCAAGTTGCGTAGGGATGTTTCCTCTTTTCGGCGTAGGTATGATCACCGATCCCCAGCTCTCGCCCGGCGATTTTTCAGGGCCTCTGCGGCGCCTTTTTCAGACCGCCGCGGCGAAATGCGCGGCTTTGGAAACAGGCTGGGACCAGGACGCCGGCGCGCCGGTATTTACCATCAACGGCAAGTATGCCGCGCGCGGATGGACGCAATGGACCGACGGGTTTCATTACGGGCTATCGATCCTCGCCTTCGACGCTACGGGCGACCGCAAGCTCCTCGATCAGGCGCGACGTAACATCGTAACGCGCATGAGCGATCATCTTACCCACATGGGCGTGCACGATCATGCGTTCAACAATCTTTCCACCTACGGCAACCTCCGGCGGTTGATCCGCGAAGGCCGCATCGAACACCATGAATGGGAACTGAATTTTTACGAACTGGCCATCAAGACCAGCGGCGCTGTCCAAGCGGCGCGCTGGGCGAGAAGCGCCGATGGGGGCGGATACATTTATTCCTTCAACGGTCCGCATTCCCTGTTCATCGATACCATGCGCACGGTGCGCATCCTCGGCCTGGCCCATACCTTGGGTCAAACGCTTCTAGCGGAAAATGACCTCCGCGTTTCTCTGCTTAGCCGCCTCATTCAGCATGGCCAAACGACCGCGCGCTATAACATCTACTATGGCCAGGGGCGCGACTCGTACGATGTTCCCGCGCTGCGCGGCCGCACGGCGCACGAAGCGATCTTTAATCCGACGGACGGCCAGTTCCGCTGTCCCAGTTCCCAGCAGGGGTATTCGGCGCGGACGACCTGGACGCGCGGGCTGGCCTGGGCGATTCTTGGGTTTGCCGAGCAATTGGAATTTCTCGGGCAAATATCCGAGGGCGATTTCACGTCGGCGGGCGTGAGCAAATCTGAATGTCTTGCCGTCTTCGAAAATGCCGCCCGGGCCACGGCCGATTTTTACGTCGGGCAGGCGGCCGCTGCCGACGGCGTTCCGTATTGGGACACCGGCGCGCCGGGCCTGGTGAATCTCGGCGACTGGAAAACGCGCCCGGCCGATCCTTTTAGCGATCACGAACCGGTTGATTCGTCTGCCGCGGCGATTGCCGCGCAGGGGCTGATTCGGCTGGGCCGCTACTTGGGAACCGCGGGAAAATCGTACCTTGACGCCGGCCTCACCATCGCCAGGACGCTGCTCGCTGATCCTTACCTCTGCACGGATCAGCATCATCAGGGCCTTCTCCTCCACAGCGTCTATCATCGTCCTAATGGCTGGGACTATATTCCGCCTGGGGCGAAAATCCCGCGCGGTGAATCGAGCATGTGGGGAGATTATCATCTTCTGGAGCTTGGAGTGTTGATTGCGCGCATGTCCGAGGGACGATATCTGACGTTTTTCGATTCGCCGTCAAATGCGGCGTCATAGCGGAGGATTTGGGAAGTGATTGAAGCGTCAAAAGTCGCGATGAGAAAAGTTGCATTGATCACCGGCGGGAGCCGGGGCATCGGCCTGGGGATCGCGCGCGAGCTTGCAAGCTCGGGATTCGATCTGGTCATCTGCGGCCGCCGCGGGGCGGATCAAGTGACGGGCGCCATTGACGAATTGCAATCACTCGGATCGCAGGTTCACTATTCGCAGGCCGATGTTTCTCTCCCCGCCGATCGCGCCCGGCTTCTGGATGAAATTCAAAACCGATTTGGCCGCCTTGATGTGCTGGTCAACAACGCCGGCGTGGCGCCCCAGCAGCGGGCCGACATTCTCGACGCGGGCGAAGAAAGTTTTGACAGCCTCATTGCCATCAACCTCAAAGCGCCTTACTTTCTTACTCAGGCCGTGGCCCGGTGGATGATCCGGCGGCGACAGGCGGAGCCGGCTTTTCGCGGCTGTGTGATAAACGTTTCGTCGGTCAGCGCTACCGTGGCGTCGGTCAACCGAGGCGATTATTGCGTTTCCAAGGCTGGGCTGGCCATGGGAAGCAAGTTGTGGGCGGCGCGACTGGCGGAATTCGGCATTGACGTGTATGAAGTCCGGCCCGGCGTGGTTGCCACGGACATGACCGCCGGCGTGAAGGAAAAATATGACGCCCTGATCGCGGCGGGCCTGACCGTTGAAAAACGGTGGGGCCAACCCAGCGACGTGGGAAAAGCCGTCGCCATGCTGGCCCGCGGCGAATTGTCGTACGCGACGGGGCAGGTGCTGGTGATTGACGGCGGATTGACGTTGGAGCGGTTGTAAGTGAGGGTTCCTTTGGCGAAGCAACCGCGTTCGCGGAAACAAAATTCCCCCTCACCCTAACCCTCTCCCCGGGTACAGGGAGAGGGGATAAGAAGGACACGGCGTGAAAGCGGAGAGAAAATATGGCAATCGATGTCTTTAAGCGTCTCGCTGAATTGAAAGTAATCCCGGTCATCGTCATTGACGACGCCGCCGCTGCGGACCCGATGGGAGAGGCTCTCGTTGCCGGCGGGCTGCCGATCGCGGAAGTCACTTTTCGCACTGCGGCCGCGGAGGCGTCCATCAAGGCGCTTGTGAAGCGAGGCGATATTTTCGTGGGCGCGGGCACCGTGCTCACCGTGGACCATGTGAAAAAAGCCGTGGATGGCGGGGCACATTTCATTGTCACGCCGGGCTTTAGTCCCAAAGTTGTCGGCTATTGCATTGAACAGGGAATTCCCATCACTCCCGGCACGGTGACGGCGACCGAAATCGGCATGGCACATGAATTCGGCCTGGGCATCGTGAAGTTTTTTCCCGCCGAAGCGGTGGGGGGCCTTAAGACATTGAAGGCGGTCGCCGCTCCGTATGCGATGATGAAGTTTATCCCCACCGGCGGCATCAGTCCGGAAAATCTGGGCGAATATCTGAAATTCGGACAAGTCGTGGCCTGCGGCGGAAGTTGGATGGTTTCCAAAGAGCTGTTGGCCAAAAAACAATTTGATAAGGTCCGCGATCTGGCGAAGCAGGCGGTTGAGCTTGCCAATCAGGCGCGGCCGGCAGGAGGTCACTCGTGAAGATCAAGCAAGCCAATCAAACCCGTTTCGATCTGCTGAGCCTGGGCGAATGTATGATTCGTCTTTCCCCGCCCGGGCACGGCCGCATCGAATTCTCGCCGACGCTCGAGGTCTGGGTCGGCGGCGGCGAATACAACGTCGCCTATGCGCTGGCGCGGCTCGGGCAGCGCACGGGGTTTCTCTCGCGCCTGGTGGATAATCCGGTCGGGCGAATTGTCGTGAATCATGCGCGGTCCGTCGGCGTGGACGTGTCCAATGTCATCATGGCCAAATACGACGGCGTCGGCCGCGCCGATCGCATCGGGTTGAATTTCACGGAAGTCGGCACGGGGGTGCGCGCGAGCGTCACCATGTACGACCGCGGCCACTCCGCCGCGAGCAACATGAAGCCGGGGATGATCGACTTCGGCAAAGTTTTCAAGGAGCAAGGGGCTCGCTGGCTGCACACCGGAGGAATTTTCGCGGCCCTGGGCGACGGATGCGCGGCGGTGTGCAAGGAGGCGATTATTGCCGCCAAGGAAAGCGGCACGATTGTCAGCTACGACCTGAATTTCCGCTCCAAACTGTGGAGCAGCCAAAAGGCGCAGCAGGTGACGAAGGAGATCGTTCCCCATCTCGATTGCCTCATCGGCAACGAAGAGGATTTTCAGAAGGTCCTGGGCTTTGAAGTCGAAGGCGCGGATGATTCGCTCTCGGCACTGGATACGCGAGCCTATAAGAAGATGGTCGAGAAAGTCGTCAAGGCTTACCCCAATATTAAAGTGGTCGGCACCACGCTGCGCGAGGTGAAGAGCGGACTGGTTAATAACTGGTCGGCCATCCTCTGGAGCGAAGGCACATTCTACGAAAGCCGCCGCTATGACGGCCTGGAAATCGAAGACCGCGTTGGCGGCGGCGACGGCTTCTCCAGCGGCTTCGCCTACGGTTTCCTGACCGGCATGTCGCCACAGGAATGCGTGGACCTGGGCGCGGCCCACGGCGCTCTCCTCCAAACCACCCGCGGGGACAGCAGCCAGATCGACCTGGAAGAACTAACGCATGTCTTCAAAGGCGGAAGTGCACGAATTAAACGATAAGAAGGATTTTTCACCGCGAAGACGCGAAGGACGCGAAGAAATTCAGAAGAAGGATTCACCGCCCGGTCGCAGCAGCGACCTAGAGACGCAGAGGACGCGGAGGAAGACAAAATCAAATCTAATTTCTGATTTTGATTTACCTCTGCGTCCTCTGCGCCTCTGCGGTTAGTTTTGCATTTCTTCTTCGCGTTCTTAGCGTCTTCGGGGTGAAATGCCTTTTCTTCATTCGCGAGGAACATGGAAACACGCACGATTGGCATCGTTCTCAACGGCGTGACCGGTCGCATGGGGACTAACCAGCACCTGGTGCGTTCCGTCCTGGCGATCATGCGCCAGGGCGGGTTGCGCGTTTCCGATCGGTTGAGTTTGATGCCCAGGCCCGTCCTGACTGGGCGAAATGCTGACAAGCTCAAATCGCTTTCCGAGCAGCATGCCTTCGATGGGAAACCGCTGAAGTGGACGACCGATATCGACGCGGCGCTGGCGGATAAATCGTGCGAGATTTTCTTTGACGCTTCGGGCACGTTGCAACGCTCGGGCTTTGTTGAGAAGGCAGTCAAAGCCAGCAAGGCGATTTACTGCGAAAAGCCGACGGCGGTGAACCTGGCCGAGGCGCTGCGCTTGGCCAAACTCTGCGAAGATGCCGGTCTGAAAAACGGCGTGGTGCAGGACAAGCTCTGGCTGGCGGGATTGCGGAAGATCAAAATGCTCCGCGAGCAGGGGTTTTTCGGCCGCATCCTCTCGGTGCGCGGGCAATTCGGGTATTGGGTTTTCACGGGCGAGGACCCTGCGCAGCCCGCTCAGCGCCCTAGCTGGAATTACCGCAAATCCGACGGCGGGGGAATTATCGTCGATATGTTTTGCCATTGGCGGTATGTGATCGAAGACCTGTTTGGGCCGATTGCGTCGCTGGTTGCTCATGGTTCGACGGATATTCTCCGCCGCATTGACGAAGGCGGACAACCGTATGCGGCGACGGCCGACGATTCGGCGTATGCGATCTTTCTTCTCAAAGACGGGACGACGTGCCAATTCAATTCAAGCTGGTGCACGCGCGTCCGGCGCGATGATCTGCTGACGGTTCAGGTGGACGGGACGGCCGGTTCGTGCGTTGCCGGATTGCGCGAGGCGTGGATTCAGTCGACGCCGCGCACGCCGCGGCCGGTGTGGAATCCGGATATTCCCCAGCCGATCGATTTTTTCGCGAGCTGGGAAAAAGTCGCCGATTCCGTCGAATATGACAACGCATTCAAAGCGCAATGGGAATTGTTCCTCCGGCACGTCGCGCTGGGTGAGCCATTCCGCTGGACACTGCGCGAAGGGGCTAAAGGCGTGCAGCTTGCTGAACTGGGGCTGACAAGCTGGAAAGAGCGCCGGTGGATGGACGTGCCGGCGATCTAAAAAAAGAATTTTCACCACAGAGGACACGGAGGACACAGAGGAATGCAAAGAAGTAATATCTCATTGTGATTTTCTTCCGCTGTGTCCTCTGTGTCCTCTGTGGTGAGCCCGATTTGCATTTGGGATTTCATGATGTCGGCATCGGAATTAAAAGACCTTTCCCGCTGCTGCGTTCATACATTCACGACCAAGCCGTGGACGCTGCGACAGTGCATTGATGGCTATGCGCGGGCGGGAATCCGCGCCATCAGCGTTTGGCGGAATGTGCTGGAGGAAACGCCGGCGAAGGAAGCGGGCAAAATGCTGCGCGATGCGGGGATGCGCGTGCCGGCGCTTTTTCGCGGCGGGTTTTTCACGGCTCACGGCGCCGCCGACCGGCAAAAGGCGATCGACGAAAATCGCCGCTGCATCGAGGAGGCCCGCGAGATCGGGGCGGGGATGGTGGTATTGGTCGTCGGGGCGACGCCGGGGATGCCGCTGGCGGAGGCGCGGTGGCAGGTGGCGGGCGCGATCGCGACGATTCTGCCTGACGCGCAGGCCGCCAATATGAAACTGGCCATTGAGCCGCTGCATCCGGTTTATGCGGCCGAGCGAAGCTGCATCAATCGCATGGCCGAGGCCCGGGAGATTTGCCAGAAATTAAAGCACCCGCTGCTGGGAATCGCGATCGACACGTATCACGTCTGGTGGGATCCAAACCTGGCCGAGGAGATCGCCCTGGCCGGCGCGCAGGGCACGCTCTTTGGCTTTCACGTTTCCGACTGGCGCGTTGATACCCGGCACTTCCTCAACGACCGCGGGCTGATGGGCGAAGGGTGCATTGATATCCGCCAGATTCGCGGCTGGGTCGAAAAAGCCGGGTTCACTGGGTTTATCGAGGTCGAGGTATTCTCGGATCAATACTGGGCCATGGACCAGCAGCGATATTTGGAGTTGATCACGCAGGCATATCTGAAGCACGTATGACCTTCATCATCTTAAAATGCGGGCCGGCCGTCTCGATGATGAATTCGGCCGAAATGATCTGCCAGCCGTTCTTCTTATAAAACGGGACCGCCGGCGTGCGGCAATTGGCCCAGATCGTGGTGACGCCGTCGGCGAGCGCCCGGCGTTCCGCCTCGGCTAAGAGCAATGCGCCGACGCCGTGGCGTTGATAGGAAGGCTCGACCGCCATTCCGCGCAATTGAAATGCGGCCTGATGGTCGAAGGAGTTGCGATGCAGGGTGGCGCAGCCGATTATTTTTTCGCCGGAGAATGCCGCGAGGTGGATTGCGCCGGGGGCGTCGTCGCCGGGAAAGATTGCCGATGATCGCGGGAGGCCTTGGCGGAGGACCTGGTGGCGGAGGTCGATGATTTGCGCGGAGGGGACGGCGCGGACGGTGATTAGCGAGTGTGGCGGAGCTTCGCCGGGCATGTTGTTACTTTACAACAAGCGCGGTGCAGAGGCGATCTGACCTGTCAGCAACGGCAAGTGGACGGCCTTACCATTGCTTAGCCACGTTTCCAATCCCCTACAGTTCAGATCGTCAACGTACGTTCCAATAATGATTGGTTTTCGACTCGTGTCTCACCTTCCACCTTCTGGAGCCGGATGGGCGCGCACCCGGAATCGCCACAAATGGCATCGGCTAACGGCATTGCATGGGTCGTAATCCAAAGCTGTGAATGCGTGGAGGCGTCGGCAATTAATCTCGCCAAGGGACGCAAAAGCTCCGGGTGAATCGACGTTTCCGGTTCATTAAGCGCCATCAATGGTGGTGGACGAGGGGAAAGTAGTGCGGCCAGAAGGCAGAGGTATTGCAGTGTTCCATCCGACAACTCCGTTGCCTCAAAAAACCTGGGAAAACCAGGCAGTTGCATCTGGAGGGAGAATCGTTGCTCAGGATTGATCCGCAGGACCGCTCCGGGAAAAGCAGATCGAAGTGCATCCATGAAGCGCTCTCCATTTCCAACCTCGAGGATCGTCTGGATCGCGGCGGCCAGGTCGCGTCCATCGTGGCCCAGCACCAGCGTGCGGACTCCAACCTGCGGCTGGCGGATCGGCGAATCCGGATCGGTTCGGAAATGGTGGTAGAAGCGCCATTGAAGAATCTCCTGGCGGAGCATCGACAGCTCTGGGAACCGATGGGGCTCGCGTATCTCCGCCAGCACGGACTCCGATGGAGACACCATGATAGTGTGTTCGACACGCTGTCCGTCGCCATCGCGGGCCCATATCGACAATTTCTTACGTCCCACGAGTTGGGTTTTCTTCGCGCCTTCATGCCAGAAAATCCGTTCCTCTTTGATCTCCGGGTCCAATTGAAAGAGCGACGCCTCCGGCGGGGGAAGCCCGCATTCAAGGTGATAGGAGAACTGCTCGAATCGCACGGATAGCGCGAGGCGAACTGGCTCCTTCCGACGGGCGCCGGCCCAAAGGACGGATTGCATGCCACCCTCTTCCGCCAGGCTCTGCGCCAAACGACCCAATGCCGCCTGGTGGATCAAATACATAGCCCGATACAAATTGGATTTTCCACATCCGTTTGGTCCAACCAGCACGTTGATCCGCTCCAAGGGCAGATAAACGTGCCGCGCGGAACGATAGCCGACCACGCACAGAGTCTGAATCGTCATGGCAGGAAGATATCCGACCTCTGCCCCCTTGGGCAGGAAAAAAATGTGGGCCAGATTTCAGTCGGAAAACAGGGCCAAATGCCTCTCTCGAGTTGTCGCCTCCCATCCAAATCGCTACCTTTGCCCTCAGGTTTGGCGGCATGAAACCCAAAACGAGGGCCGACATGACAATTCGACGATTCGCCCCCTGGGCGTCAGCTATTCTCCTCTTCGCCGGTCTGATGACTCTCTACGCTCCCGCCCAGCAGACTCAGCCGGCCGTCGCCGGACCTGCCGCGACGCAACCTCAAGGGGCGCGAGGGCGCGGACGCGGGTTTGGGCAAGGCCGCCGGCCGACGACGGTGCCGGGCATGGTGCGCGGGGATGATGGCACATGGTTCACGCCCATGCGCCACACGGAATATGCATTCGGCGTGGATGTTTCGTCCACCATGCAGCTTGAGCTTAACGGCATGGTGTTCAAGGAAAACGGCCAGCCCAAGCCGGCGCTGGAGATTTTTAAGGAGCATGGCTACAACTGGGTGCGCCTGCGGGTTTGCCACGAACCGGCACGGCTGCCGCAGACGACGGCGTACACCATCGCCGCCGCCAAGGTGGCGAAGAAGATGGGGTTCAAGTTTCTGCTGGATTTCCACTATTCTGACAGTTGGGCCGATCCGACCAACGAGCCTACGCCGCCGGAGTGGCAGGGGCTATCGCATGCCGAACTGGTGAGCGCGGTTTTTGAATACACGCGCGAGACCATCGCGGCCATGCAGCGCGAGGGCGTGTTGCCCGACATGATTCAGGTGGGCAATGAGATCGGCAACGGCATGCTCTGGCCGGCTGGAAAACGGCCGGCCAAATGGGACGACTTTGCCGATCTCGTTTATGCCGGCGTCAACGGCATCGACGCCGGCCGCGGCAACGGCATCCGACCCAAGATCATGATCCACGTCGATCATGGCGGCGACATCGACAAGACCCGCGCCTTCTTCGACAAGCTTACCAGTTACGACATTCCCTTTGATGTGATTGGCTTTTCCTTTTATCCCTGGTCGCATGGGTCGCTGCTTGATCTCCGGGCCAACCTGAACTTCGCGGCCAGCACGTATAACAAAGATGTTTTCGTCGTCGAGACGGGTTACTACTACCAGCCGAGCAGATATTTCCGCGATCTGCCGGGGCCGTTCCCGGAAACTCCCGAAGGTCAGGCGCAGTGGCTCGCGGCGGTGAATCAAGCGGTGATGGACGTTCCCAACGGCCGCGGCAAAGGCGTCTTCTGGTGGGAGCCGGCCTCCAACGGCGGGCTGGCCGCGCGCGGGTACTTTGACGCCGACGGGAATGTGCAGCCGATCATCAATGTATTCAATCAATACACGCGGCCGTTGCATCGGACGGATGGGCAGTGAGGGAAGAAGATGAACCGCAGAGGCGCGGAGGACGCGGAGGAAGAATTTGGTAGGGTGGGCATCGCCCACCTATTGTGGCAAGCGGTGGGCGATGCCCACCCTACATTTTGTTCCGCGACCTCGGCGCGGGGAATACGCATCTTGGGTTCGCAATTCAGGTGATCTTGACGGAGGTCTGCCATGGCTAGATTCCTGCTTCCCGCGACTATAGCGCTCGTGGTGCTTCCCCTCATCGCGCGGGCCCAGGACGCCACTCAGCCTGCGGAACCGGGGCCCAAAGCCGACGCGATCGTCGCCGCGGATGGGAGCGGTAAATACACGTCCGTGCAGGAGGCCATCAACGCCGCGCCGCAATTGACGCCAACGGATCAACCCTGGACGATCCTCATCCGGCCAGGCACGTATAAGGAGCACATTTATATTCAGCGCGAAAAGCGATTCGTCACGCTCCTGGGAGAGGACCCGGCCAAAACGATTCTCACATTCAATCTCAACGCCAACATGAAGGACGCCACCGGCAAAGCGATTGGCACCTTCGCCACGCCGTCCACGTATATCGACGCCGACGATTTTACCTGCCGCAATTTGACGTTTGAGAATTCCGCGGGAAATGTGGGGCAAGCCCTGGCGATACGCATCGACGGGGACAGAGACGTGTTCACCAATTGCCATTTCCTGGGCTGGCAGGACACGATTCTGGGCAATCGCGGCCGGCATTATTTCCGGGATTGCTTTATCACCGGCGCCGTTGATTTTATCTTCGGCGCGGCGACCGAGTTTTATGACCATTGCCAGATCGAGTGCGCGGGCAACGGCTACATCACGGCCGCCTCGACGGAGGAGAAGCAGGCGTATGGTTTTGTCTTCTCGCATTGCATGATTACGGGAAAGACGCCGGCGGTGCGGACCTATCTCGGCCGGCCGTGGCGCGCGTATGCAAGCGTGACTTACCTGTACACGCAAATGTCAGAGGTCGTCCGGCCGGCGGGCTGGGATAATTGGAAGCAGCCCGACCGCGAAAAAACCGCGCGCTATTCTGAAGGCCGAAGCGAAGGGCCGGGCAGTTCGCCGATTGCTCGGGTCCCCTGGGCCAAGCTACTGACCGACCACGAAACGGACGCGATTACGCCGCAGGTAGTGTTATCCGGGAGCGATGGGTGGAATCCGGCGCCGCAGTGAGGGGGGAGTAGATGCTCCGTTTGCGCTTGTGGTCCGCTCTCTATGTACTCAGGGAGAGGGGTAGGGTGAAGTTGTATTCTCTTGACTCTCCAACGCCATTTGACTTAGCCCGAAGAACCTTCACCCCGACCCTCTCCCTGAGTACATGGAGAGGGGGAAATCTTATAAGGCACGGCACCGGCGACGCGCTCCTGTCCAGCTATCAATTCAAACTCTCCGCGCTATATCGCGCGATCAATCCGCCGCGCACGGCGTGCTTGAATACGCGCGTGAAAAACCAGCAGGCCAGCAGGATATAGACTAGGCAGATTCCCGTCCCGAGCGTCACTGCCGCGGGCGAAAAGCCCTTGCCGGCGATCAGGCCGCGCATCGCCTCGAAAACATACGCGGGGGGAAGCAGCCGCGAAATCCATTGCATCCAGCGCGGCAAAGTGGCGATCGGATAGAAGACCCCCGCAAACGGCGATACCAGCGCCGGCACGGGCCAGACGAACCATTCTGACGCGGGTCCCAGGCGCAGCACGACGCCGATGGCGAAGACACCCAGGGCTATGCCGAAGAGAAAAAGGATCAGCACAAACGGGAAGAACATCAGGCCATAGGCGAGGAAGGAAAGGCCAAACGCCGCTGACGCGAGCACCAGCATGACGATCAAGCCGACGAGGCTGGTGAGGATGCTGGTCATTACCAGGCCGCTGATGTACTCGGCGATCGACAGCGGCGAGGCGAAGAGATTGAGAAAATTGCGCGACCAGACATCCTCGAAAAACGCGGTGGTCATGCCGTGCATCACGCGCACGAAAAAATCCCACAGCAGGACCGCGCCCAGCAGCGCCGGCACAAAATTGATGCCCGAACTCGTCACGCTGTTGAGATAGCGCGTGATGAATCCCCAGAGCAGGACGTCCACAGCCACCCACACAAACAGCGGCGGAATGCGCGCGGGGCTGCCGCGCAGGAGGTAATATTGGCGGAGCACAACGGCGGCGGCGCGCTTGGGTTTCCAATCGATGTTCATGGCACTGCCCCCGCTTCCAACGTCAGCGGCTCGCGGGCCACGGTGATGAACAGCTCTTCCAGCGTCGCCTTGCCGTGCTGGGCGGGCAGGGTTTTGGGATCGCCCTCGAGGAGAATCCTGCCTTTGGAGAGAAACAGCACGCGGTCGCAGACCTCCTGCACTTCGTACATGTTGTGCGAAGTCCACAGGACGCCGCTGGTGCAGTTGGAGGCAAAACGCCGGATGCGGGCCCGGATGTCGCGCGCGCTCGACGGGTCCAGCGACGCCGTCGGCTCGTCCAGCAGCAAAAGCTGCGGCTGATTCAGCATCGCCTTGGCCAGCGCGGCGCGCGTCTGTTCGCCAGATGAAAGCACGCCGCATTTGGCGTCGGCGAGCTCGAGCAGATCGTATTGCTTGAGCAAAACGTCAATCCGCCGCGACAAATCGGGCACGCCGTACATCAGGCCGAAGACGCGAAGATTTTGCCGGACGGTGAGATTGCCCGGGAGGGGGGCATACACGGCCGCGAAATTGGTCCGCTCCAGCGCTGCCGTGCGATGGCGGGAGATGTCCAGGCCTTCGATTTCGATGGCGCCGCTAGTTGCCTCGAGCACGCCGAGGATCATATTGATGGTGGTGGTTTTGCCCGCGCCGTTGGGACCCAGCAGGCCGACGATTTCGCGCGATCCAACGGTGAAGGAAACGCCGTCCACGGCCAGGACGCCGCGAAACTGCTTGCGCAAATTGGCGACGGCGAGAACATTGGGCGCGCGGTCGGTTTCCACGCGGTGAGTTGTACTGCGATATTGGATATGCCGAAAGCGGAGCAGCCTTTTCGCGCGTCTGATCCGCCTGGTCCCCTCTCCATGTACTCAGGGAGAGGGATAGGGTGAGGGTCGTCTTCGACCGGGCTATTTCACTTCGGCGTTCCGAAGAACCCTCACCCCAACCCCCCAACCCTCTCCCTGAGTACATGGAGAGGGGACCAGAAGCCAAATGTGTGCGCCACAATGGCGAGCAAATCGTTGGTCCGCTCCCCACTGAAATATTTATGGGATTTCGGTTAGGATGCCCAACCCGGCGCTTTTTGGGAGTTCCCCCGCCGGGTATTTGCGGAGACAACAAAGGGTGTCCACGGAAACATTGCCTGAATTGAATCTTGCGAAGAAGACCGTTGCGACAGCGCGGCCGGCGGGGAAGTGGCCGATGGAAGCGACCATCACGGCCTGGGTCGTCCTGGCGGTCGGAGCGTTTTTCCGCATCCGGGCGTGGGCGCATTGGCGGTCACTCTGGCTCGATGAGATTTACCTGGCTCATAGCGTCGTGACGCGCGGATTTTATCGGCTGCTTTTTGAGCCGCTCGACAAATGGCAGGGGGCGCCGCCGCTTTATCTGGTCTTGACGCGGCTGTGCGTTGATCTCTTTGGTCCGGCCGAGCGCGGCATGCGGCTGCCGAGCCTGGTGGCGGGCGTCGCGTCGCTGCCGCTGTTTTTCTTCCTGGCGCGGCGGGTGTTGACGCTGCGCGGGACGCTGCTGGCGGTGCTGCTCTTTTCCTGTCTCGCGCCGCTGGTTTATTTCTCAGAGGAAGTGAAGCAGTATTCGACGGACCTGGCGGTGGGCCTGGGGATTCTGCTGGCCGCGAGTCGGCTTCTGGAAGAGCCGGGATCGCGGAAGAAGTTCTTCACCTGGGCCATTGTGGGCTGCGTGGGGATATTCTTTTCCTTCCCGGCCATTCTGGTCCTTGCCGCGGCGACGGTGGTTCTGCTGCTGAGCGCGGCGGCAAAGGCCAAGAAGGAAAAGACAGCATGGTTCGCGTCGCTGGCGCCATTATTTGCGGCGGCGGTTGTCTTTGCGGGTTTGGAATGGGTCAATGCCCACGTATTCCTGCGCGGGCTGATGCATGGGCAGGAACACGATGGCTTAATGCGCGACTGGATCGCCAAAGGCGGCTTCCCGCCTTACGCGCCCAATGAAGCCGCTCCCTGGACGTGGATGGCGCTGCACAATTTGTTTTCCAGTTTTGAGACCATGTTCCTCTACAACGCCGCGGATTTGGGGATGTTCCTGGCCATCGTGGGAGGCGGGGCATTGCTGGTGGGCAAGCGGCGGTTCGAGGGGATGTTGATCGTTTCGCCGATTGTAGTGGCCCTTATCGCGGCGTTCATGCGGAAGTACCCGCTGGCCGACCGGCTGGCGCTGTATCTGGTTCCCATGCTTGTCCTGCTGATCGCCCAGGGGATTGACGCCATCTGGGGCGCGTCCGGAATGGGGCGAATGACCGTCGGTCTGCTGGCGACGTGCATGGTGGTCGCGGGGCCGGCCATGCGCAGCGGGTATGATTCGCGCTATCCGCTGGGGCGCGAGGAGACCAAGGAAGTCTACATGAACATCCGGCGCAACTGGCGCGCGGGGGATGTGATCCTGCTTTCTCACATGGCCGCGCCGTCGTTTGAGTATTACGCGCCCAAGACCGGTCTGGAGGGGCTGGACGAACTGTGGGAGTCGCCGCCAGGGCCGCAGGGAACACAGGATTCGGCGCCGCTGGAAACCAGCGCGCAGGGAATCGCGACCGAGCCGTGGTATGACAAGGCCTACGGCCATACCAATAAGCCGGAAACGCCGCAGAGCGGGTATGTCATCGTGCAGCCGGATTACTCGACCAATCCGGCTTTATACCTCGACGAGCTGGACCATCTGTTTCACCCCTTGCCGCAATGGCGCTGGCCGCCGGTGAAGCGCGTCTGGGTGGTTTTCGCGCATGACTGGGATGATCCGGTGCAAAAGATTTGCCTGCCGGAACTGGATCGTCTGGCGGAGCAGAAATTCCAGCATCAGGAAACGGGGGCGGTGGTGTACCTGTATGAAATGTCGGGGACGCCGTCGGCCTACACGCGGGAATAGGCCGGCAGTATTCGCATTTCGCTACTGCACCAGTTCAACGTAATAGTCGGCCGTGACGGTGCCGGTGAGGGTGCCGGCGTTGTTGTAATACTGGTAGCCGTCCCAGATGCTCAGGAAGAGGCGCGTAGCGCCGGGGGGAACGAGGAAGCGTTTGGTTGCGCCGCTGGTGGTGGCGCCCGTGCCGATCATGAAGGGGGCTTGCACCTGCAGGTTGGAATAGGTTGGCTGGTTGCCCTGAGAGGATTGGGTCCAATCGACCGCGCCCGAGGGGGCGGCTGACTGATCGGGGGCGTTGTTGGTCAAAAACAGCCCCATCATGGTGTCCTCATACATCACCGCGTCGGCGATGCCGTTTTCGGGACCGGCATTATCGGGTGCGTTGTTCCAGCTTTGGCCGTGATGGACGGCGTAGGAGGTATTGCCGCCAGCGCCGACGTAGGCGGTGCCGCCGGGAGAGACCGTGGTTGTGCCGCTGAAGTTGCCGAAGGATATCCACGTTCCCGGCGTAACCGGGATGGAAGTTGTCTGGTATGGGGTCGCGTTGGAGGTGTTGTCGCCGCCGGTGGTTGAACTGCCGCTGGGCATTCCGGCCAGATAGGGCGAAGCCGTGGAGGGAATAGAGAGGCTGCCGGACTGGCCGCCCATTTCAGCGGCAACGGCAGTCGCGTGAACGTCGGCGGAGACGAATCCGATCATGCCGCCCCAGAAGAGCGGCACGGCGTTGCCGCCGGAGGCGGTGCGCGTGACGGTTACCTGGACGGCCGGCACGGTGCCGGAACTGGTGCTGAAGGTGCTGGTGGAGGGAGTCCAATATCCCCAGGTGACATTCACCGTCGGGGCGACGCCGGAGTTTCCATCGACGGGATTGTTCGTGGTGGAATAGAGCGCCGGGCCGTGTGCGTTGGCGTAGCTTTGCCCGTTGGTGATGTAATACTCCATGTATCCGCGCGCGGTCGCGTCGGCCATCCGCTGCATCTCGCTCTTGACGAGTTGGATGTGGCCAAAATCCACGGCGAGCGTGGCGATCGCGGTGAACATGACCATCAGGAAAACCAGGAGGGCGAGCGTTGCGCCGCGCCGGCCCCCACGCCGATGATGAATAAGGTTTCTCACTGCGATCACTCCTTCACCATCGTGCATTCGCCGACCACGGATTTGCCGCTGCCGATGCCGACGCCGCTCAATTGGTACAGAGGCCGGACCGCGTTGGGAATGGAGGCGTAATTGGCCGAAAGAATCAACTGAATCTGATCGCCCACGGGGACGTTGGCGACGTTGGTTACCGAACCGCTGGAACTGGGACCTAGATCGGTGATGGTGAGCCAAGCGGAGTTATACGTGACGTTGGCTTCGGATAGCGTGGTGGTAAGTGTCGAAGTGACCTGCGTCTGCGTCGCGTTGGCCATGATGGCGACGCGCGTGGCGTCGCGCGCGGCGGCCTCGAAGGCGTGCTTGATGTACATGAACTGGCCGAACTCCACGATGCCAAAGGCAAGGTAGAGGACCATCGGCAAGGCCAGCGCCAATTCCAGGACTGCGCCGGCGCGGCGGATGCGCCTGCGGGAATTTCGCCCGCGGACGGCGCCTTGCCTGATCATGTCAACACTGGCTGCCAAGATACAATCCTCCCACTCTGCTCAACGTCGAATACATGCCCCTGTTATGCAAATCGGCGCGGAGGAGCGGCGAGAATAGTCGAAGGAAGGGGCGATAAGTCCGATAGTCTGGCGGCGTGATTTGTCCCCGCGCCCAGTACGCAGGGAGAGGGTTAGGATGAGGGTCGGTTATTGACCCAGGGAGGGCGCTGGCCAACTCGAAGAACCCTCACCCCGATCCTCTCCCTGAGTAGATGGAGAGGGGGAATTGCCATGAATGCGCGGCGCCGCGCGTGAGTGGCGGCGTTACAAACCCTACAGATTATCCTGAACGAATTGGTGGTAGAGGCTGGCGTATTTGCCGCCGATGGCCAGAAGCTCGGCGTGATTGCCGCGCTCGATGATGCGGCCGGCCTCGATGACCAGGATGCAGTCGGCCCGCTTGATGGTGCTGAGGCGGTGGGCGACGACGAACGTCGTGCGGCCGGCCAGGAGTTTCTCCAGGCAATTCTGCACCTGCATTTCCGTGGCGGTGTCCACGGCGCTGGTGGCTTCGTCGAGCATGAAGATGCGCGGGTCGGCCAGGAAGGCGCGCGTGAAACAGATGAGCTGTCGCTGGCCCAGGGACATATTGGCGCCGCGCTCGCCGACATCGGTGTTGTAGCCGTCGGCGAGGGACATGATGGCGTCATGAGCGCCGATGTCGCGGGCGGCGGCCATGACTTCGGCGTCGCTGGCGGAGGGCTTGGTGTAGCGGATGTTGTCCATCACCGTGCCGGTGAAGAGGTAATTGGTCTGTAAAACCAGGCCCATCTGGCGATGCAGCGAATCGCCGGTAACGTGGCGAATGTCGTGGCCGTCCACCAAAACGCGGCCTTGGTGGGGCTGATAGAAACGGGCGATGAGGGAGACGATGGTGGTCTTGCCGCTGCCGGTCGCGCCGGCGAGGGCGATCATCTGGCCGGGTTTGGCTTCGAAATTTATGTCGCGCAGGACGGGACGTTGGGGGTTGTAGCCGAAGGTCACGTCCTCGAATTTGACCGAGCCGGTGATGCGCGGCAGGGGGATGGCCTGGGGGAGGTCGGTTACTTCGGGATCGGTATCGAGCAGATTAAACACGCGCTCGGCGCCCGCCATGGCCATCAGCAGCGTGTTGTAAAACGCGCCGAAGGTGATGATCGGATTCATGAACCAGTCCCAGTACAGGAAGACCGCCACCACCGCGCCCACGCCGTGCGGCATGCGCCCCGTGGCGGCGAGGTAGCCGCCGTAGAGGAGAATGATGACGCGCCCGGCGAATTTGATGACTTCCAGCAGGGGCTGGTAGATGCCGTTGACGCGCGAGACGGCGACGTTGTTGGCGGTGTTGTCCACCTGAAGTTCATTGAAGACGTGCAGGTTGGGGTCCTGCCGGTTGAAGGCGGTCACCACGCGCACGCCGGTGATGTTCTCGGCCAAGTTGGTGCTGACGCGCGTCCATCCTTCGCGGGCGACCTGATACAGCGCCGACGATTTTTTCAGGTAGACGCGGTTGCACAGAAAGAGCACGACACCGAGCCAGGCGACGGAGAGAAACAGGCGTGAATCGGTGTAAAGCATCATGCCGGCCGCGACCATCATGACAGTGGCATTGGCGACAATCTGCCAGATTCCCCAGACATTCACCTCGCGCAGGCTGTCGATGTCGCTGGTGCAGCGGCTGATGATGCGGCCCAGCTTGGTCTTGTCGTAATAGTTCATGGATAGAACTTGCAATTTCGCAAAAAGCCGCCGCCGGTAAGAGAACTGCACGTTTTCGCCGGCGCGGGTCATGAGCAGAATCGTCAGCCGCTGGAGAATGACCGAGACGATGAACGTCGCCGTCCAGAGACCGAGAATGGCGACGATATGGCGCTCGGCGCCGCTCAGCGTGGCTTTGGTGGTTCCATCGGAATAAGACTTGCCGTAATTGATGATCCAGCTCACGAACAGCGGCGAGAGCAGGTCTAGCGTCACATGGCAAAGGCCGATGCTGATGGCGGCGGCGTAGAGCTTTTTGTAGGGGGCCAGCGCGAGAATCAGCCGGCGCACGAGGGGCCATTCGATGGGCCGATAGCGCGGCTCGTCGTCGGTTTCCAGCGGGGCCGGTTTCAGCCCGCGCAGCGGGATGGGCGGTCGGGATGGGGCCGGGCGCGTGGTCATTCGCCGCCTCCGTCGTCTCCATAGAGTTGCACGGCGGCGATAGCGCGGTAGTGGCCGTCGCGCTGCATGAGCTCGGCGTGCGTGCCGCTTTCAGTGATGCGGCCGCGCTCGACAACGAGGACGATGTCGGCCTGCTTGACGGTGCTGATGATGGGCGATGACGAACGTGGTGCGGCCCTG
>JBEKYH010000020.1:0-21278 GCA_049511115.1 Tepidisphaeraceae bacterium
CGCCGATTGATTTGGTGGATGCCCTCGAAATCCATTGTCCCATTTACTTGGTACTCCAAGGTGGAGAGCACGCCGTCTTTGAACGAGAAAACGGCCGAACCCGCCGTGTCGCGAATCTTTGTGGTAACCTGGTCAGTTCCTCTGTTCGCCCGGAAAGTGAGCAGTGACTTAACAGAGTCGTTGGCCAGGTCGCCCGAGTCGTCGCCGTTGATCTGCTGCATGTTTGGGATATAGGTGACCAAATACCGGGCCAGTTCGGAGGGCGTTCTGAAATCGAAATTCTTGAGGATAAACTCCTCAGGCGTTAATGGGCCTCGCCCGCCAGCGCCGGCCATGCCAGCGGGGACTACTTCAAAGTTCCATTTCCACCCTTCGCGAGTCTTTATCAGCACGTCATGAGACCGGGTGACAATGAGGTCGTAAATATCATTTGGCCATGCAAGTTCGAACGTCGTAAAGCCGTCCTTCTCGGTCTTTCCATCGACTGGCCCGCCGCCGTAATTACCGCCACCGCCGCCATAGTCGCGGCCGTCTTCAACGACATTGTTCACCGTTGTGGCCCAGCTATAGTTGGGGCTTGCCTCCAACTTTTTGATGGCGGCGAGGACATCGTCCTTGGGGTCGGATTTGGCGATGCCGGAAATGGCAAAGGTTAAGGCGACGGCAAGAAGAAATTGGCGTTTCATCGACTGCCCTCGCGGGCACTGTAACGTGCGGAAAACCGAAAGGGAACCAAGAACTCGTCTTTTGAATGGGCAAAACGCCAATAATTTGACTTCTCATTAAATCGCGCGCTTCGGGCGGCCTGCTTCGCGCGAATAAGCGTAGGGCGTGGTTTGACACGCCTGTCCGATTCGTCGATTCACTCGCGCAAATTGGCGTGCGGAAGCACGCCCTACATTTGGTCATTTTTTGGATAAGAGGGTGGCATGGAATTCAATCAGAATCCGCATAATCTATCCAAAGTCCGGCGAGTCATGCTAAACTCCGCACATGACTTTGACTCTCCAACTTCCCGACGACATTGAGGCGATCCTGCGCCGCAACGTCGTTGGCGACCTTGCCGATTACGCGCGCGAGGCGCTCGCCGTCCAGCTTTATCGCGATCGCAAGCTCACACACGGCCAGTTGCAGAAGTGGCTGGGTATTTCCAGCTTTGAAGCGGACACCATCTTGAAGAAGCATGGCGGCGTCGATGAAATAACGCTGGAGGAGCTGGCCGCGCAGGTGGATGCATCTCGCCGGGTTCGCGGGAAAGCTCAGCCTTCAGCTAATGCGGTGCGCGCCAGGAACCACGATCTGGATTTCGCGTTTCGGAGCTGGGTCGAAGATGCCGAGTTCGACAAAACAATCGACGATCAGCGGCGGATCGACGCGGATTTGTGGAAGTGAAAATTGCGCCTCATTCCGCCGATTGTGCGGACATGAATTCAAATCGGCAAAGCTTGCGAAATTACCGTCTCCTTTTATGCCTTCGCGTAATGGGAATCTTGCTCCCAATCGTCCGCGGCGGGAGGGCCACCACCGGCGGCGCATCGCCCGGCGCGGCGGTCGTTCCATAGGCCCGCTCAAACCGGCTCGGCACGGGTTTGGCCGGCTGCTCGGGGGTTGATCCCGGCGGGAGGTCCGTCCAGTCGGCCGGCGGGGGCGATGCCTTGAACCCTTCCAGTTCGGCGGGGGGAATCATCATGTTGATGAGATTTTCCACCTTGGTCAGCTCATCCCCCTGATCGCGGGTCACGAACGTGAAGGCTTTTCCCTTGGCGCCCATTCGCGCCGTCCGGCCGACGCGGTGGATGTAGACTTCGGGGTCGTCGGGGATGTCGTAGTTGATGATGTGGGAAATGTCGGCCACGTCGATGCCGCGGCTGGCCAGGTCCGTGGCGATGAGCACGTCAAATTTGCCGCCGCGGAAGCTCTTCATCACGCGCTCGCGCTTGTTCTGGGCGAGGTTGCCGTGGATTTCGCGGCATTCGATGCCGTCGGCGTGCAGGCGCTTGGCGAGTTTTTCGGCGCCGCGCTTGGTGCGGGTGAAGACGATGGCCAGGTCGGGGCTTTCGCGCTCCAGCAGCATGCGCAGGAGGCGGTATTTGTCCCAGATTTCCACGGGGAAATAATACTGCTCGACTTCCGAGACCATCGGCTTGTCGTCGGCGCCGGCGGCGGTCACCTTTTCAATCGGCTCGCGCATGTACTGGCGGGCGAGGCGCTCGATCTCGGGAGAAATCGTCGCCGAGACGAAAATGGTCTGGTGGCCGGAGACCGCGGCCGGAGCGGTGGAATCCGTCGCGGCCGGGGCATCAGCCGCGCCTTCGGGCGGCGCGCCGCGCACGCCTTTGACGCGGGTGAGGATATTGCGGATATCGTCGCGGAAGCCGATGTCGAGCATGCGGTCGACTTCATCGAGTACGACGAAGCGAATATTGCGAAAGTCGATGATGCGACGATCGAGCAGGTCGATCACGCGGCCGGGCGTGCCGACGAGAATCTCCGGGCCGTGGCGGAGGAATTTCATCTGGGCCATGATCTTCTGGCCGCCAAAGACGCCGACGGAGCGGATGGGGGTGAATTGGCCCAAGCGCTGGATTTCGCTATCGACCTGGACCGCCAACTCGCGCGTGGGGACGAGGATAATGGCCTGCGTGGAGAGGCCCTTTTCGGCGCGCTGGAGGATGGGGATGCCAAAGGCGGCGGTCTTGCCGGTGCCGGTGCGCGCCTGGCCGAGCAGATCAACGCCGCTGAGGGCGCGGGGGATCAGCAGGGACTGGATTTCGCTGGGGGTGGTGAATTTCAACTCGGCCAAAGCCCGGAGAATGGACGGCCGCACGCCGAGGAGGGCGAAAGCGTCAGGCGTGGGCGGGTGTTCGGTTTTGTCAGTCATGGAGGGAGGGAATTGTACGGATTTTGTGCGGGAATGGAACGACGTGGCGGCGCGTGCTTGAATTTCGCTGCAATTGGCGGAAGAGGGCTTTTTGGTTCGCGGGGGGAGGTATGAACGCCGAGGCACGGAGGCGCAGAGGAAGAAAAAGCGGAGAAAGACAAATCTGATTATGAATTTGAATTGGATTTTCTCGTCTTTCCTACCTCGGCGCCTCTGCGTCTCAGCATTCATTTTCCCGTCTTCATCTCTTTTTAAGGTAGCTCGACGGTATACTGCAACGTTGGCGGCTAAAAAGAGGGCGGCTGTGTCAACAAACGGCCGCACTGATTGTCCTTAATAGAGCAGGCCTTCGATTAACCCTTAACCGGCGTCTACTCATGAACCCAGTTTCGACTGCGCGTCCGTCCCCGCGATTTTTGCCTTTGCTTCTGGTCCTGTTCGTCGGGAGCGGATGCGCCGCCCTGATTTACGAGATCGTCTGGCTGCAATTGCTTCAGCTTATTATCGGGTCCACCGCGATTTCCGTGGGCGTGTTGCTGGGAACGTTCATGGGCGGCATGTGCCTGGGGAGTCTGCTCCTGCCGCGGCTGATCTCCAGCAAGTGGCATCCGCTGCGGGTCTACGCGACGCTGGAATTCCTGATTGGCATCATGGGATTGCTCGTGTTGACGGTGATGCCGTGGGTCTCTGACGCCTACACCGCCTATGCGGGCGCGGGATGGATGGGGCTGATTCTGCGCGGGCTGGTGGCGGGAATATGCCTGCTGCCGCCGACGCTGCTGATGGGGGCGACGCTGCCGGCCATCGCGCGGTGGGTGCAAACCACGCGCGAGGGAGTTTCCTGGCTGGGGTTCTTTTACGGTGGGAATATCGTCGGCGCCGTCTTCGGGTGCCTTTTGGCGGGGTTTTACCTTCTGCGCGTGTATGACATGGCGGTGGCGACGCACGTCGCGGTGGTGGTGAATTTCACGGTGGCGGCGGCGGCGCAGGTGTTTGCCCTGGTTTGTCCTTATCGGCGGGCAGAACCGGCCGCCGCGCCGCGCTCGCGCGAAGAACGGGCCATTGCCAAATCGGCGGCGTCGCTGGATTGGTCGGTTTATGTGACCATCGCCCTGTCTGGCTTCACCGGGCTGGCGGCGGAAGTCGTCTGGACGCGACTGCTTTCGCTGATGCTGGGGATGACGGTTTACGCCTTTTCTAACATTCTCGCGGTCTTTCTTATCGGACTGGGGATCGGCAGCAGCCTGGGGGCGATGATCGGGCGCATGGTCGAACGGCCGCGCTTGGCGCTGGGAATGTGCCAAATCCTGTTGGCCGGCGCGTGCGCCTGGGCCGCTTACAACATCACCTATTCGCTTCCCTATTGGCCGGTGCTTCCTTCGCTGGCAATCAGCCCCTGGTATACATTCCAGCTTGACCTGGCGCGGTGCTTCTGGGTGGTGCTGCCGGGGGCGCTGCTGTGGGGGGCGAGCTTTCCGCTGGCCCTGGCGTCGATTGCCGACCGGGACCAGGATTCGGGGCAGCTTGTCGGATCGGTCTACGCCGCCAACACCGTGGGGGCGATCTTTGGCGCTTTGCTATTCAGCATGATCATTATCCCGCGCCTGGGAACCCAAGGGGCGCAGCAAATCCTGGTCGCCGTGTGCGCGTTCTCGGCGTTGTTTATGCTGGTCCCCGTCTGCATCCAAGGGTGGCGGGCGAATCAGGCTGATCCGGCGCATCGGCCGCTGACGGGGCCGTTGTCGGGGACGATCGGAATCCTCGCCGCGCTCGTTCTTGTGACGGGCATGATTTGCTACATCGCACCGGTGCCGTGGGTCGCGGTGGCGTTTGGGCGGTTTTCGGCTGATCCCGATACGACCAATGTTCCCGACCGGACGAGTCTGTATGTCGGCGAGGGGATGAATGTCTCCGTTGCCGTCACGCAGCTTGGCGATTACCGCTATTTCCACGGCGCGGGAAAGGTGCAGGCCTCAAGCTGGCCGCAGGACATGCACCTGCAGCGGATGCTGGGGCATTTGTCGGCGCTGATCGCCAAAAAGAATGAAAACGTGCTGGTGGTCGCGTGCGGAGCGGGCGTGACAGCCGGGTCGTTTGTGCCCTATCCGACGGTCAAGCACATCACCATCTGCGACATTGAAAGCCTGGTGCCGCAGAACGTGGCCCAGAAATACTTCTCCAAGGAAAACTACGGCGTCGTGGTTGATCCGCGCACGCACGTCGTTATCGACGACGGCCGGCATTTCATCCGCACCACCAAGGATAAGTTCGACATCATCACTTCCGACCCGATCGATCCGTGGGTGAAAGGATGCGCCGCCCTTAACACGGTCGAGTATTACCAGATGTGCAAGCAGCACCTCAATCCCGGCGGCGTGGTGAGCCTGTGGATTCCGCTGTATGAGAGCAAGCTGGAGTCGGCCAAGAGCTTGATTACCACCTTCTTCCAGGTTTTCCCCAACGGGTACATTTTCAGCAACGACATCAAGGGCGAAGGTTACGACGCGGTCCTCCTCGGCCAAGCCGACCCGGGTCCGATTGATATTGACAAGATGGAGACGCTGCTGGAACAGCCTGAGTATGCCAAGGTGAAACAGTCGCTCATGGATGTCGGGTTTGGAACAACGTCGGGCGCGTCTCCCGCCGTTGAATTGCTGGCCACCTTCGCGGGCCACGCGCCCGATCTGCAAGGCTGGATGAAGTCCACGATTGATAACGGCGACATCAACACCGACAGCAATCTCCGCCTGCAATATCTCGCCGGCATGTGGCTGAACAATTACGAGCAGACGGCAATTTTGCAGGACATGCTGAAATATTATCGCTTCCCGCGCGAGCAGTTTGCCGGCACTGGGGACGAGATCGATTCACTGCAACATACGCTGGAGGATGAAGGCCGAGCGCGGTTTGTACAGACGGGGCCAAAGGCGGATCAGGGAGCGAATGCGCCGGCGGTGGCGAGTTTGGCAAAGCCGTGAACTGTGCCGGGCGGTCGCCCGACGGAAGGGGGCATCGTGAATTGACAGGCCAGTGGCGGACTGGCCCTACGGCAACGCCGCCTCCACCTTCTCTGGCGGTTTAACATCGATCGTCAGGTCCGCGCCGGCAAGGTCCGGGCTGCTTGCGGTGAGGTGAATTGTTCCCGTTTCGTTGGTCGCCTGCACGATCGCCAGGGCGAGGCCGTTGAAGTCGGGAGCTTGCGCGTTTGCCGGATCTCCCAGGGCGAACTTCCATCCAAAATCCATCGAAAACACCTGCCGCACGGCGTCGCTTTGAGTTGTCGCCGCATCCGCGGCGCGGACCGGAGCGGGTCCGATTATGAGCGCTGCGCAAAGCGGCATAATCGTCACAAACCATAAATCGCGGCGCGCCAAAGACCGATATTTGGTTTTGATGGGGTTGGTCATGCCTAAATCTTACCGTGAAGTACAGCGGTATTGAATTTGCGTGTGTGAATTAGGCAACATTGAGCGACAGGAAGGCGCTCCGCACGATTTTGACGAAAAATCGGGAAATGACGGATTGACAATTGGGGGCAATGTTCTCTAATTTGCCGCCTGTATGGCGTGTGCTGGCCTATGATCGCCCGTCGGCCGGCAAATCCGCTTGACAAGGTGTGTAGAATCGCTCGGAAGCGCATCGTGGGGTGCGAAAACGGGCCGACCGGTTTTTTCCGACTAGTTTTTAGGCGAGCGGCACTTATGTGATTGCCGTGGGCTGGTAATGCGGGCGGTTTGTAGCACATGAACCGAGCATGCCGGGTATAATGACCCGGCTGTCGGAGTAAAGGTGTACGGGTTATGCGAGTCTTCATGCTCGGCTGGGAGTTTCCTCCCTTCATCAGCGGTGGCTTAGGTACCGCCTGCTATGGCCTCACCAAGGCCATGAGCGGCATCGGCACCGACGTCATGTTTGTGCTGCCCCGCCCCGTCGCAACGCCGTTTTCGACGCACGTTAAATTAGTCAGTCCTAAGCCTGGTTCGCCGCTCGCACTGCCCACCACGGAATTCCGCCTCGATGAGTTTGAGCATGTCACGTTCCGTACCGTTGACGCTTCCATGGGCGACCCGTATGCACGTCCTGCCGATTACAAGAAGCCCTCCCGCAAAGAAAAACTGAGTTCCATGCTGCAAACGCAGGTTGCCGACCCCACGGCGGCTAAACCTTCAGCAGCCAGTTTAAGCCCGGCTCCCGCTGGTGAAGCAGTGGGCGCTCCCGAGGCGGCGCCAAAGCCCAATGCCCATTACGCGGGCGACCTGTTCAGCGAAGTGCAGCGCTATGCGGCACTGGCGGCGGAAATCGCGCGTTACGAGAATTTTGAGGTGGTGCACGCACACGACTGGATGACCTATCCGGCGGGGCTGGCCGTGGCGGGAATCAAGGGCGTGCCGCTGGTGGTGCACGTGCATAGCACGGAATTTGACCGCAGCGGGCAGCATATTGACCAGCGCATCTACGACATCGAGCGCCGCGGCATGCACGGGGCCATCCGCGTGATCGCCGTGAGTTATCTGACCAAGAACATCATCACCCATCACTACGGCGTCGATCCGGCGAAAGTGGAGGTCGTCTACAATGCCATCGAGGCCGGCACCAACGGCTACGATCCCGAGGCCTATAACATTCACAAGGACGAAAAAATCGTCCTCTTCCTCGGCCGCATCACCATGCAGAAAGGCCCGGAGTATTTCCTGGCCGCGGCGAAAAAGGTGCTCGAGGTCATGAACAACGTGAAGTTTGTCATGGCCGGCAGCGGCGACATGATCCGCCGCACCATCGAAATGGCCTCCGCCATGGGGATCGGGCACAAGGTTCTCTTCACCGGCTTCCTGCGCGGCAGCGACGTGGAAAAAGTTTTCAAGATGGCTGACTTGTACGTCATGCCCAGTGTGAGCGAGCCGTTTGGCATCGCACCGCTGGAGGCGATGAGCCACGAAGTCCCGGTCATCATTTCCAAGCAATCCGGCGTTTCGGAGGTGCTTTCGCACGCCTTGAAGGTGGATTTCTGGGACATCAACGAGATGGCCAATAAGATCATCGCCGTCCTGCGGCATCCGCCGCTGGCCAGCACGCTTCGCCAGCACGGGAGCTTTGAGGTGCGCCGGTTGAGCTGGGCGGATTCGGCTCGCGCGTGCGTGAGTGTTTATGAGCAGGCGAAGAACGCGATGAACGGCGGGTGAGCTTTCATCGACTTGCCCCACGTCGAGGCCCGCTCTCGCACTGGAAATTAATCCGCGGCCATTGACGACGCCGACGGCGCGGAAATAGGCCGTCTCTCCCGGCCTTGCAAATCTGGAGGCAGACTCCATAATTGCACGGATGCTGCCCCGCCGCCTGAGCACTCGCCTCAATCACTTGCTGCGTCACTCCCCGGCGGTTGTGCTCCTCGGACCGCGACAGGTTGGCAAGACGACGCTGGCGCTGGAGACTGCGGAAACCAGGCGGTCGGTCTATCTCGACCTTGAGGACGAGGCCGATCGCGTCAAGCTGTCCGATCCGGTTCGCTATTTTGCCGATCACGAAGGCGAACTGGTAATCCTCGATGAGGTTCATCGCCTGCCCGAATTATTTCAACGCCTGCGAGGGATTATCGACAAGGGCCGCCGCCGCGGAAAGGAGAACGGCCGGTTTCTGCTGCTTGGCTCAGCCGCGATGGACCTGCTGCGGCAATCCGGTGAGAGCCTCGCTGGGCGCATCTCCTATTTGGAACTTGGTCCATTCGATGCGCTCGAAGTCGCGCAATCGCAACTCGACACGCTTTGGGTCCGCGGCGGATTTCCACGCAGTTTTCTAGCCGCCGACGATGACCTGAGCATGGAGTGGCGGCGGGATTTCATCCGCACCTATCTGGAACGCGATATTCCGCAATTCGGCTCGCGGATTCCGGCCGAGACCCTGCGGCGATTCTGGACGATGCTGGCACATAACCAGTCGCAGATGCTCAACGCCGCCAATCTGGCCCGTGGATTGGGCGTCGATGGAAAGACCGTCGCCGGTTATCTCGATCTACTCGTGGACCTTCTTCTCGTGCGACGATTGCCGGCATGGCATCAGAACTTGGGGAAACGGCTGGTGAAGTCACCGAAGGTTTTTATCCGCGACAGCGGCATTGCCCATGCACTGTTGGGGATCAAGGATAAGGAAACCCTGCTCGGCCACCCCGTCGTAGGACCGTCATGGGAAAGCTTCGTCGCCGAAACACTGATTAACGCTGCGCCTGACGGAACCGAGCCCTATTACTTTCGCACCGCCACGGGAATTGAGATCGACCTCGTCCTCACTCTACCCGGCGGAAAAATATGGGCCATCGAAATCAAACGCGGTTCCGCGCCGAGCGTGGAGCGCGGGTTTTACGTTGCTTGCGATGATCTGAAGGCGTCCAAGCGGTTCGTTGTTTATCCTGGCGCCGAAAGGTTTGCGCTCAATGCCTCTACGGATGCGATTGGGGTTGGCGAGATGGCACGGATCATTGCGGGCGCAAAATGACGTCAAAGCGGGTATCGATCCGCGGCCAGTTGACTATGCAGCGGGCGAGGCGGTAGGCAGAGGGCCGAGGCCAACGACGGTAATCCCGGCTACAAGTCTTCAGCGGTCCAAGACACCGGCTCCCGTTTGCGCTGTAATTGATTTTTCCGTGTCGCCAATGCGGCGTCTCGCAAGATGCACTCCAACCTTGTAAACGCCGACCGCAAGCACGAAGGGTCCAAGTATTGTCAAATTGTCCCAGAGGTCGGGACCGCGATGTTGTTGAGGCAGTGCTCTGGAAACTTGAGCGCCAACATCGCCTCCGGCGGAAATAATGAAAAGTGCAATCACCAGGAGCGATAATTTGACGGACCAAAGGCGCTGCGAACCGCTTCGGTCGTCGCTCAAATTCAGACGCGTCAATAACCAATAAACCCCTAGGCGGTAGGCGAGCATCGCGGCAACCGGCAGGAATATTTCAAAAACCGCCCGGGCGAGCGTATAGGTTACATTTAGTGGATCATTTGGCGCGATGAGAAGCGTAAAGCCAGTGATTCTTTTACAAACTGCGTCCGCCCCTACGAAGAAGAAGCAAGCCGCCGCGAAAGATGCGATGACCATGAGCCATCTGACGGACCTGGCGGATCGCCTGAACCAGGCGCGCCAAGCGGCGAGCAGACACAACACGCTGAAAGCTGACTGGAGAGCGAGGGAAAGAAAGAATTGACTGCCCCGCAACAGGTCAACGACCGCTTCAACTA
Organism: Tepidisphaeraceae bacterium; assembly: GCA_049511115.1. Classification (GTDB taxonomy): domain Bacteria; phylum Planctomycetota; class Phycisphaerae; order Tepidisphaerales; family Tepidisphaeraceae; genus JBEKYH01. The sequence goes on from JBEKYH010000020.1 coordinate 10,108, forward strand.
TGCCATAGACGCCCAGGGATGCAACGGCGACAGAGGTCACTCCGAGCAAAATCGGGGCCGCGCGCGGCGATTCGCGTTGGGTCACTGTTACCTCGATTCAAAGACCGATTATTGTCTCGACTTTCGCCTCTCAATTCGCCGTCAGGCGAATCAGATCGCCTTCCCGCCCACCGTCACCGGTATCCCCACCGGCTGCGGCGCGGGCTGAAACGTTGGCTCGATCGCCAATTGCAGCGGACGCCTTCGCCCCGCGGGCGGGAGGCCGTCTTCGTCGATGATGCGCTGGATGGCCATGATCCCTTCGATGAGGGTTTCGGGGCGCGGCGGGCAGCCGGGGACGTAGACATCGACGGGCATGAACTGGTCGATCCCCTGGATCGTCGAATAGGTGTCGAACACGCCGCCAGTGCTGGCGCACGCGCCCATGGAAATGACCCATTTGGGTTCGGTCATCTGCTGATAGATATGCTGGAGCACCGGCATCATCTTGATCGTCACGCGCCCGGCGACAATGAGCAGGTCGCTCTGGCGCGGGCTGAAGCGCATGGCCTCGGCGCCGAACCGGGCCAGATCAAAGCGGCTCGATGCCGTGGCCATCAGTTCGATTCCGCAGCAGGCGGTCGCAAATGGCATGGGCCACAGCGAACTGCGGCGGGCCCAGTTGACCACCTGCTTAAGCTGGAGGGTCAGGACGTTGTCCGGCAATAGTTGTGTGTCAAAACCCATAAAGCCCCATACTCGTAAAAGCGAACAGTTGGTCTATCTTCGGTCACCGTGATTATAGGCGTTAATCCCAGCGGAATACGCCCTTGCCCCAGGCATACAGGTAAGCCACCAGCAAAATGCCGACGAAGAGGATCATTTCCAGCAGGATGGCCGCTCCCGCGCCGCCGCCGGGGGCCTCGTAGGAATTGCGCACGGCGGGGGCGAAAATCGTGGCCCAGGGGTAGAAGAAAATGATGTCCACGTCGAAAACCAGGAAAATCATGGCGACGATATAAAAGCGGACGTTGAAGCGCCGCCGGGCGTCGCCGACGGGGACCATGCCGCTTTCGTAGGTGGTTTCCTTGGCTTTTCCGGTGCGACCGGGGCCGACCATGATCGAGAGAACTACATTGGCGACGGCGAAGCCGATGGCGATGATCAGGAGCAAAACCACAGGCAGCCAGGCTTGAGGATTCGCTCCGCCGGGGAGTGCGGCGTCGGCCAATGGCGAAAGAGAATTCATGGCAAAGTAATTCATCGTTGAATCTCAGCTTCGTTGAGGAGAGCGCTTTGGCGGGCCAAAGAACCCTCACCCCTGCCCTCTCCCTGAGTACATGGAGAGGGAGACCTTTACAACCGACTGCCGGTTGGTCAACTAATCTACGCGCCCGGCGGCAGTTCGTCCAGAAGGGTCTGGATGGTCTTGCCGAGCGTGGGGTGGATAAGCTTGGGGGCGATCTTGGCCAGGGGTTGCAGGACAAATCGCCGCTCGTGCAGGCGCGGATGGGGAAGGGTGAGGCCGGGTTCGTCAATCTGGAGCGAGCCAAACAGCAGGAGGTCAAGGTCAATCACGCGCGGCTCCCAGCGCTGGCGGCGCTTGCGGCCGAGTTCGGTTTCGATGGCCAATAGGCGCGCCAGGAGTTCCTGGGGTGAGATGGTCGTCTGGATTTCAGCGGCCCCGTTCAAAAACGCCGGCGAATCCGGCGGTCCGCCGACGGCGTCGTTATCGATCAGGGGCGAGATGCGCCGCATGCGGAGGCCGGGTGTCGCGTTGATTTTCGCGACGGCCTGAAAAATATTGCCGGCGCGGTCGCCGAGATTGGCGCCCAGGGCGATGTAAGCGAGGGTGGGGGTTGCGTCGGGCACGGCTAATTAAAACTCAAATTTCGCGCCGGCGAGCCGACGGTCCAGTTCCGCGAGAACGCGGCGCTCGTCAGCTTCGTCCTTCGCGGAGAAAGTGACGCTGAAACGCACGAATGCGCCGGCGTCATCCCACGGGACGGTGCTGATGAGCTTCTCGGTGATCATCCAGCCGCTGAACGCCTCGGCGGTCTCGAAGGCGACCTTTTTCCCGTCGGCGCCGACAGCCGATTTGGGGCATTTCACGTACAGGAAGAAGGAGCCATTGGGCTTGCGCGCGGATAAACCATTTTTATTGAGTGCGGCGACCAGCCCGTCCATGCGCCGCGAATATTTTGCGGCGATTTTGCGGGTAATTTCCGGATGGTCCAGGGCGTGGGCGCAGGCTTCCTGTATGGCCAGGAACTGGCCGGAATCGGAATTGTCTTTCACATCGGCGTAGGCTTTCACGATGAGCGGATTGCCGACGACGAAGCCCAGCCGCCAGCCGGTCATGTTGAAGGCTTTGCTCATGGAATGGAGTTCGACGGCCACCTCGCCAGCGCCGGGAATGGAGAGGATCGACAGCGGCTTGCCTTCAAACACCAGGGCGGCGTAGGCGGCGTCGTGAACAAGGACGAGGTTATGTTTGCGCACGAACTCAACCGCCTGCGCGAAAAACTCCGGTGTGGCTGATGCCCCGGTGGGATTGTTGGGGTAATTGAGGACCAGCGTCTTGGCGCGGCGCAGAATGTCCGCGGGGATCGCGGAAAAATCAGGCAGGAAATTGTTCTTTTCCACCAGCGGAAGATTGAAAACCTCGCCGCCGTAATACTTGGAGTGGGTCGCAAAAACGCCGTAGCCGGGGGTGGTCTTGAGGGCCACATCCCCGGGGTTGATGAAGCAGGCCGGCAGAATCGACAAGGCCGCTTTGGAGCCGATGCTATGGACAATCTGCGTGTCGGGGTCGATACCCGGCACATTGCAGACGTTTTTCATCCATCGCGCCGCCGCCTCCTTGAACGCTGCCCCGCCGTTGTCGGCGTAAATGCGATTCTCCGGCTTAGCCGCGGCGGCAGCCAGATCAGCCACGCAATCGGCGAAGGCCATTTCATCGGGCTCGCCGACGCCCAGGTCAATCAACTCTGCTCCCGGATGGGCGGCCAGTGCGGCGCGCTTGGCCCGCTTGATCTTCTCGAATTTGTAGATGGCCGTGCCTTTGCCGTAGCCAATGCCGCCGATGCGCTCGGCGAAGAGATTTTGGATGTAGGTGTCCATAGCGGAGCGGTTTCCTTGGTCGAAGTCCCTTGATGTTGGGTCCTTGACGTTGGGGGGAATTGTAGGAGAGAGGCGCGGAGGATCAAAGTGTTCGTTGGTGGGGAGAAGAAGAATGAACGCGGAGGCACAGAGGCGCGGAGGAAGAAATGCAGAGGGGTTGCGACGTTGGAGCCGGCACGAAAGCAGTGGTAAGATGTTTACATGGGGTCCAAGCCCGAACATCTCGAATTAGAAGGGGCGTGGGAAGAGATTGTTCTCAAAGGAGAGCAACTCGCCGGGCGACGCGTGCGCGTCACCACGATTGATGAAGTAGATCAGAAAACGCTGCACGAAGCATTAGAACGATTCCTCGGTCAGAAAACCGTCGCGGACTCCGCAGCGAGCACACCGCGGCCCGAAGGAGCAAAGGCGGAAGTCTGCAATGATGTTGCCGAAAAACTCCTCCGGCAAGGGTTCAACGTGTGAGGCTTGAACTGCTTCATCAGCGCTACGAATTGCCAACGGCAGAAGTCCAAGGTCTTGGAGAATACTGGGATCTCATGGTATTATCCGCGATACCGTGATCGAACAGATTGTTCTGGACACCAACGTGTTGGTTGCCGGGCTGCGATCAAATCGCGGAGCATCGCATCGTCTTTTGCGCTTCATCGGGACAGGCCGATTTGGACTTCACTTGTCGGTAGCCGTCGTGCTGGAGTATGAAGAGGTTCTCAAGCGATTGGCCGTCGACGTCGGGCTAAGCCTCACGGACATCGACGACCTGTTGGACTATCTTTGCAGCGTCGCGGAACTCCACGAGATTGATTTTTTGTGGCGTCCGTTCCTGCGGGACCCGGACGATGACATGCTGTTGGAGTTGGCCGTCGAGGCGGGATGTGGCATCATCGTATCGCATAACATCCGCGACTTTTTCGGCTCCCGGTCCTTTGGAATCCGTGCGGTATCGCCGAGCACGTTTTTGCGCCACCTTGGAGAAATAAAATGAGCACCATCAGCCTCCGACTTCCACAATCCCTTCACAAGCGCGTGCGAGAGTTGGCCGCGCGCGAGGAGATTTCCATCAATCAGTTTATTGCGACGGCGGTGGCCGAAAAGATGTCAGCGCTGCTAACGGTGGAATACCTGGGGAAGAGGGGTTCCCGGGGGAGCCGGCGGAAATTTGATCGCGTGTTGAAGAAGGTTCGCGGTACTGAGCCTGGCGACACAGATAGATTGATTTAATCCATTGAAAGACTCCCATGCTCGACCGCGTCCTTGAAACCATCGACCAGCGCCGCCACCAAAGTATCTCCGCGCTGACGGAATTCCTCTCCATCCCCAGCGTCAGCACGAAACCCGAACATGTCCCGGATATGCGCCGCGCGGCGCAATGGCTGGCCGATCAACTCGCCTTTGCGGCAATGGATGTGAGTGTCATGCCCACCGGCGGACATCCGGCGGTGGTGGCGAAAAATAAACATGTTCCGGGGCGGCCCACGGTGTTGCTGTATGGGCATTACGATGTTCAGCCGCCTGAGCCGCTGGAATTGTGGACTTCGCCGCCGTTTGCGCCGGCGATTCGCGATAACGCCATCTGCGCGCGCGGGGCGGCGGACGACAAGGGGCAGGTCTGGGCACACATCGAGGCGATTTTGGCCTGGCAGGCGCTGGGCGGGTTGCCGGTCAATCTGACGCTGCTGATCGAGGGGGAGGAGGAGATCGGCTCGGAGAATCTAGAGGCGTTCGTTTCCAAGCATCGCGCCGCGCTGGCGGCTGACATCGCGGTGGTGAGCGATACCAATCAATTCGCGCGCGGCGTGCCGTCGATTACCTATGGCCTGCGCGGGCTGGTTTACATGGAAATGTTTTTGACCGGGCCGAGCCATGATCTGCATAGCGGGCTGTTTGGCGGGGCGGTGCCGAATCCGGCCAACGTGCTGGGGGAATTGATTGCGTCGCTGCATGATCGCGACGGCCGCGTGAACATCCCCGGCTTTTATGACGACGTGCTGGAACTGTCGGATGCCGAGCGGGCCATGTGGGCGGGGCTGCCGTTTGATGAGAAGGCGTTTGCTAAAGACCTGGGCCTAACCGAGTTGTCGGGAGAAAAAGGCTACACAACATTGCAGCGCCGCTGGGCGCGGCCGACGTGCGATGTAAACGGAATCACCACGGGATACCAGGGACCCGGAGCGAAGACGGTAATTCCCTCCAAGGCGTCGGCGAAGGTGTCGATGCGGCTGGTGCCGAATCAGAACGCCGAGAAAATCGCGGCGGCATTTGAAGCCACGATGAAAGAGCGCTGCCCGGCCAATGTGGCGATCACATTTGCGCGGCATGGCTTATCGCCGGCGGCGCTGGTGCCGATCGATTCGACGCCGATGAAACTGGCCGGACAAGCGTTGGAATTAGGATTCGGAAAAAAGCCGGTTTTCATGCGCGAGGGGGGAAGCATTCCGGTGGTGGGGCTTTTCAAGCGAGTGCTAGGGGTGGATACGCTGCTGGTGGGATTCGCCCTGCCGGATGATCGGATTCATTCGCCCAATGAGAAATTTGACCTGGATTGCCTGCACAACGGCGCTCGCACCGCGGCGGCGCTCTATGAGCGGTTGAGTCATCTGAAATAATGCCGGATAAGAACGGGGACGCAGCTAGTTTCCAAAACTAGCTGCATCCCCGTTCATTTCCCATAGGGTGCATTGGGATGGCAACTACCTTCTGCGAAGGTGGGCGCTGCCCGCCCTGCGTTTCTGGCGGCTAGTTCAACGCGTGTTCGATGACGCGGCGAATGGCGTTGCGGTCACCGCTGTAATAACCGGCAAAGACCCCTTTGATGACGCCATCCCGTCCCACCACGGCGCTTGTGGGGGCACTTCCGTCCCCGATCATGCCGGCGAAGGTCGCCTTTGGATCGAGCAGGACTGTAAACGTAAAATTGTTTGCCGCCATGAATCTTCGGATGGTGGCTTCGTCCTCGCCTTCATTGATTGCCCAGACGGTCAGGCCGCGATCCGAGAGGGATTTGTCGGCGGCGGCGGCCGACGTGAAATCCTTCAATTCAAATACGCACGGCGGGCAGGATGTGCTCCAGCAGTCGATGAGAACCACGCGCCCGCGCTCGTCGGATAGGCGATGGGGCAATCCATCGAGGCCCAGGAGGGCTACATCGGGCGCCACAAGATTTGGAGTCTGGACAAGCCGCGGGCGCTCGGGAGCGCCCAGCAGGCCGCTTGCGTAATGCGCGGCGGCCAGCGCAACGAGGGTCACAGCCGCAGGCACAGTGCGCCGGTCGTGTTTCAACGCATACAGGCTGCCGAAGAAGGAAACCAGGTAGGTCAGGGCGAGTTGGAAAAAGTGCGCCGTGAGAACGGGCCAGATTGCGGCGGCCATGAGAACCAGGATGCCAAGCGCCTCCAGCGGCGCAAAGGCGAAATAACCTATTGACTGCCAGCGCAGCGCGAGGACACGCTCGTTACTCGTGAGCTGCCTGGCGAATTCCACGGCGTACATGGCATAGCTGGCAATGCAGTGAGCGAGGAGAATCTGGCCGGCCAGAAGAGGTAATCGACGATGTGCCGTTATGGCTGCCATAGCGTGATCCTCGGCGGCGCGTCTCGCGAAACTTCGTGTTGCGATGGGCTAACCAAACGGCGAAGGAATCGCCCCGCAACGTAGGGTGGGCATGGCCCACCAATTCCGCGAAGGTGGGCGATGCCCACCCTACATTTCAAACAAGACCATTCATGAGCAAGCGCGGGTGATGAATTGTGAGCTTTTCGACCTCCGCCTCGCCAATCCGATCAATCGCAAATTGCAACCCCGCCATTCGCGCGGGCAGGCTCTTCATTTTGTGAAGATCGCTGCCAAGCATGAAGTAGCGGCCTTCGGTGAGAAATTTTTCGCCGGTCGTGCGGGTCATCGTGCCGGGGAGGTCGCTGAGGCATTGCAGGTTGCCTTGCAGCAGCAGGCCGAGTTCGTCGAAGTAGTCGGCCAGGTCAGGCTGGGTCTGGACGGCCTTCATGCGCTCGGGATGAGCGAGGATGACGGTCAGGCCCTTGGACTGGAGCCACTTGATATTGAGCTCGAAAAAATCGGGCAGCTTGTCGGCCCAGATGTCCACCAGGCAATGCCGCCCCCAGCCGCCGTAGGTCATAAGACGCTCCGGGCCGAGGCTTTGGATCAGATCGGGCGTGAGGGTGATTTCGCCGCCGGGGATGAGCGTGAGGGAAACGCCGGCGTCGGTGAAAATGCCCTGCAGGGCCGTGGTCCATTCCTTGGTCTGCTCGATGGTCTGGTTGGTGAACCCTTCCACGAAATGCGGCGTGCAAAAGCTGTGGGTGTAACCGGCGGCGACCAGCGTGCGGGCGCAGGCGATGGATTCTTCCACGGATTCGCAGCCGTCGTCCACGCCAGGCAGCAGATGCGAATGCACGTCTATACGTCCGGTCATTGAAACAGTCCTGTCGCGCAGATTATCGGCTGGCGAGATGCGGCGGTTGATGGATTTATGTTATCGATTCTAGCGATTGACGCTTTTCATGCCATTGGGGTGATAGCGCTCGCCCGCGGCCGCACCCGCGGGCACTGCGTCGCTTATCTCGAGCAATTCCGCGGGCGATAAATGGACCGCCGCCGCGCCGAGATTTTCTTCCAGGTATTTCAGGCGCTTTGTGCCGGGGATGGCGACGATATCCTCTCCCTGGGCCATGACCCAGGCCAGTGCAAGCTGCGACGGCTTGCATCCCTTGGCGGCGGCCAACTTCTCAACGCGATGGACCAGTTCGAGATTCTTCTCCAGATTATCGCCCTGGAAGCGGGGGAAATTGCGGCGGTGGTCCTGGGGCGCGTCGCCGGTGTTTTTGAATGCGCCGGTCAGCAATCCGCGCCCGAGGGGGCTGTAGGGGACAAAGCCGATGCCGAGCTCGCGGCAAGTGGGGATGACGCTCTCTTCAGGCGTGCGCTCCCACAGGCAATATTCGGTCTGCACGGCGGCGATCGGGTGCACCGCATGGGCACGGCGAATCGTCTGCGGCGCGGCTTCGGAAAGTCCCAGGTATCGCACCTTCCCGGCGCGGACCAGTTCGGCCATCGCGCCGACGGTCTGCTCGATGGGCACCTCGCTGTCCACGCGATGCTGGTAGTACAAATCAATCACATCCACGCCCAGGCGCTTGAGGCTCGCGTCGCAGGCCGCTTGCACATACTCCGGCTTGCCGCTGATGCCAAGAAATGCGCCGTCTTCGCCGCGGACGTTGCCGAACTTGGTGGCGAGGATTGTTTTGTCGCGGCGATCGGCGATGGCGCGGCCCACGAGGATTTCATTGTGGCCCACGCCGTACATGTCGGCGGTATCCAGGAACGTGCACCCCAGGTCGATGGAGCGGTGGATGACGCGGATGGATTCGGCGTCGTCGCCGGCGCCGTAGAATTCGCTCATCCCCATGCACCCAAGGCCCAGGGCGGAAACAAAAAGGCCGGATTTGCCGAGCTGACGGTGCGGAAGGGTTGCAACAGTCTGACTTGTCATTGATCGTCTCCCAAACCTAGGATGTTTCGCACGGGTCGAGACCCGGCGCGGGTTCACGGAAAAAAGCTGGCCGCATTGTAAAGGCGGCGCGAAGGAGCACAAATATGGCGGCGAAGGTACAAGTCGTTTTCTACAGCATGTACGGGCACGTGTGGCGGTTGGCGGAGGCCGTTGCCGAAGGGGCCCGCGGCGCGGGGGCGAGCGTGGAAGTTTTCCAGGTCGCTGAGACGCTGCCCAGGGAAGTGCTGGAGAAGATGGGGGCCGTAGAGGCGAAGAAAGCGTTCGCGCATATTCCCGTGATTGACCCGCATCATCTCGCTGAAGCCGACGCCATCATCATCGGCACGCCGACGCGGTTTGGGTGCACCTGCGCGCAGATGCAGGCGCTCCTCGATGCGACGCCCGGCTTGTGGGTGAAGGGGGCGCTGGTGGGCAAACTGGCCAGCGCGTTCACCTCCACCGGCACGCAGCACGGCGGGCAAGAGACGACGCTGCTGGGCCTCTTCACGTTCTTCTTCCACCAGGGCATGATCGTGACCGGCGTCCCCTACGCCTGTCCCGAATTATCCAACATGGCCGAAATCACCGGCGGCTCGCCGTACGGCGCGGGCACAATGTCCGGACCCAAGGGGGACCGGCAGGTCACGGCGAATGAACTGGCGATCGCCAAGTTCCAGGGGAAACACGTGGCGCAGTTGGCGGGGAAATTGGCGGGGAAGTAGGCCAAGGAAAAAGAAGGATGAACGCGGAGGCACGGAGGCGCTGAGGAAGAAAATGCGGAGGAATTCAAAATGCCTCTCTTGCATTCCTCGTCTTTCCTACCTCAGCGCCTCGGCGCCTCAGCGTTCATTCCTGCGCTCGAAGACCAAAGTGGTATATGACGCAGATGACTCGACAATCGGAATCGTCAGGCGCCCCCGAGGTTGACACATAACTTGACTTATACTTGACTAATAATTATTGTTCATTTCGTGGCCTACGTTCCCAGCTTTACGATTACGCCGTCGCTGTTGGCGTTGGTTGAACAGGTGGCGGCCTTGCGCGAGCGAATCCAGGGGGCGCTGGTCGAAGTGGCGTGGATTCCGGCTCTCCAGAAGGACACGCGCACGCGCAACGTGCATGCCTCGACGGCGATTGAAGGCAATCCGCTGACGATGGAGCAGGTGCGGGCGCTGGAGGAAGGCAAAGAGATCTCAACCTCAAGCGCGCGGGCGCAGCGGGAGGTGCTTAATTACTTTGCCGGATTGCGGCACGTTGAAAAACATGCCGGTAAGAAGGCGCTGCGCCATCAGGATATTTTCTCGCTCCATCGCATTTTGGCCGGAGCAGTGATGGACCAGGGGGAGGCGGGAAAATACCGCAGTATTGCGGTTCGGGTCGGGTCCTATTCTCCGCCACCTGCGGACGCAGTGTCGGGACTGATGTTTGAGTTGCTGGAATGGTGGAATACCCGCGCCGTGGAGTTGTCGCCGGTTTTGAGCTCGGCCATCCTGCACCACCGATTCGAGGCGATCCATCCCTTTGCCGACGGCAACGGCAGGACCGGCCGCGCGCTGGCGCTATGGGAACTTTACCGCCGGGGTTTTGATACGCACCACATCTTCGCCGTGGATGAATACTACTGGGAAGATCGCCCCAGCTACTACGCCGCGCTCGACCGTGTGCGCAAGGAGGGCGACGACCTCACGCATTGGCTGGAATACTGCGCCGAGGGATTGCGGCAGACGCTGGAGCGAGCGTGGCTGCGGATTCAAATCCTCCAGGTCCAATCGCCGCAGAAGGTAACCCTGCGGCCGAGGCAGGAAAAGCTGCTCAATCTGCTGCGCGACCACGGCAGCATGGCCCCGGGAGAGATTTGGAAGGCGCTGGGCATTTCGCGCCAAGGGGCGATGGACCTGCTGAATCCGCTTCTCGCGGCGGGGATCATCGTAAAGGCCGGTGGCAAGAAAACCGGCAGGTATGCGATCCGGGAGCAGTGAATCTCCAGAGAATCAGACGGCTCCGTAAGATGCTGGACACCCAAATCGACATATGCGTGAGCCGACCGTTTGGCGCGCCCGGTGCGCGGCTGCGGTTCATGCTGCAGTGGCGATCTGCCGGTTGAGGCGGGCGCGATTTCGCTGCCGCGGTTTGCAGTGTGGGCACGTTCATCTGCCGTAGTGCGAGGCGGACATGAGTAATTCGGGCAAAGTAGGCTGGCAGTGTTTGCGAATCGCTTATCGCCTCGGCCTCTACGCCCTGATTTTACCGTTTGCACTCTATTATAGCCCGAACTTTTTCATGTTCGGGAAGTTCACTCCACTTGGGCTCGCGGACTTTGCGCCAACTGTCGAGACCCAGTGCGTTCCAACAGTACGGGCGATCAAGGAATATCAGCGAGACAAAAACGGTTTGCCGGATCAACTTGATCAACTGGTCCCTAAATATCTGCCTTCAATATCGTTCAAAGAACAGATACAAGGCGAACGGTACATCTACTGGGACTTCGAGCAAGACAACAGCACGATCTACTATATTTTCCCGCCACAACAGCCTGAGTTCCGGCGAGATAAAAACAATAAGG
>JBEKYH010000021.1:0-21274 GCA_049511115.1 Tepidisphaeraceae bacterium
GCCGCGAATGGCGACGGTGTCGCCGGTGTTGCAATAGGCGGATTTCACGAGCCAATTGTCATCGGTTGCCCAGGGGACGCGGCGTGGGTCGCGCGATTCGGGGAGAAGTTCACGCCACGTCTGGAGCGGCGTCGTCAGGTGGTCCCAGACCAAGGGGAATCGCTTGCTCTCGGTCAGCGTGGAGATGCCGGGGTTGGCTACGGGGGTGTTGCCGCTGAAGAAGAGATGTTGCCAGCCGATTTTGGGTGGGAGGTTGGCAAGCCATTCGGCTTGGTAGAAGCGGACGATGGCGCCGACGGGGCCGCGATGCCAGTTGGTTTGCAGGGAGGCGGAGCCATTTGTCCAATGTAATTGGTGAGGGAGAGCGAGAGAAGATCGGATGCCGCGCTGCGCCAACAGCGAGGCGAGATAGGACATGATCTGCTGGTCTTCCATGAATCCGGCGGCGGCGAGGAGGGCGACGTGCTTGCAGCCGTGCGCGGAGAGGGCGATCGCGTCGGCCCACATGGCGGCGGGATCACCGGCGGGCGTCGTGCCGGGATAGTGAGCGGCCATCAGAGCCGGGAGATTGGAGGCTTCGGTGAAGCCGCCGGGGACGTCGCTGTTGACCTCGGAGATGCGCCAGCCGTCGGTGGTCCAGTGGAAATCGAAGCGGAGGACGCGCGCGGCGGGGGGGGTGGGGAGGCGATCGACACTGGTGGCGAAGAGTCGTCGCAAGCGGCGCGGCAGGCCGAGTTGGGAATGTAGGTCGGGGCGCGTGAGCAATTCGTTTTCGGCGAGCATGAGTTCGGCGGCGAGGCGCTGGGCGAGGTCGGCGAGTTGCCGCCATTGAGAGGCGGGGATCAGAATCGGGAAAGGGGCGATAGTGGAGACGTCGCCGACTTGGGGGTCCCATTTGTAGCCGCTGAGGATCAACTGACGGCGAAGGGTGGTGAAGTCAGATGGTTCTAGCGGCGGCGCGGCTCGCCAGGGTGATGAGCGGGAGAGAGAGGTTTCGAGGGCGTCGGCGGTCACCATCGCGAGGGGTCCAGTCCGTGGGAGGTGAATGCGACGATTGCGAAAGCGGTGACGAGGTAAACGCCGGCGGGGATGAAAGCCGGCGCGCCGACTGCGGGCTGCGGACAAACTGGCGTGGGCCGGAAGCGGCGTTGGATCAATCCGGCGGCGACAGCGATCGCCAGGGCGGGCCAGCCGCGGTGGAGAAAATCGGCCCAGGTCTGGTCCCAGGAAATCCAATTGCCGCCGGCGGCGCGGCCGAGAATGAGCGAAGATGCGACGAGCGCGGCGGCCAATCGGATGGCGGTTGGCACATCCCGATCGATGGTGATGCTGTCAGCGACCGATCCGCCGATGGCGTTGATGAGCAGCCAGCTCAGGCCCAGGGCCAGCGCCGTCCACGCGGCGGGGAGGAGAGTTGTCCAGATGGTCGGCCCGCCGCCGATGTTGCTGGCGGCGTAGGCGATGGCTACGGCGAGCAACGCGCCGCCGCATGCGATGGCCGCGGCGGAATTATCGCGTTCAAGGGCGTCGTCGCGCAGGCTCAGGCCGAGCAGGCGCATTGCGAATGTGGAGAGAAAGAGCCACGCGAGGGAGCCGAGCATGAAGAGGAGAATGTAATCGGGGTGATTGCTGACGGAGGAATCGCCCCAGACCTGCGCGGTGAAGCAGGTCATCAATGCACCGACGATGGGAATTACGGCGAGGATCGCGCGGGCGCGGGAAGGGCGGGGACTTTTTGCGATGGAGGCCAGCGGAGCCCAGTAGGTCCAGCCGCCACGGACGGTCGCCACCAGGGCGATAATGAAGAAGAAGGTCTCATCCCCGCTGAAGTCAAACATGGGTGCAATACAATACACAACCTAACCATTTAATGTTCGAGATTTTGACCAAACAAAATCACATCGGCGCGCATAAGAGCAGGTAGAGCGAGCGTTGGCCCCACAGGCTTGAGGGACAAATGAGCGCAGGGCAGGAACGCGACGAGTGGCTGATGATGCGGGTGGCCCAGGGCCAGGCCGAGCAGGTCGAGCCGTTGGTTCGGCGGTATGGCACGCTGCTGTTGACGTTCATTCAGCGCATGGTGGGGGACCGGCATCGAAGCGAGGAGATGTTCCAGGAGGTTTTTCTGGCGGTCTGGACGAAGCGCGCTCAATACAAACTCGGCCGGCCGTTCAAGCCGTGGCTTTACAAGATTGCGATTAATCGGTGCCGGCGAGCGTTCAGGGTGAGGGGGCTGGGGCCGGTGGGGCGGCTGGATGAAGAGTCTTGGCCGCGAGCGGCGGTATCGAGGGCGCCTTCGCCGCCGGAAGCGGCGATTGCGACGGAGACGGCGTCGCTCGTGGAGCAGGCGGTGGGGACATTGCCGCCGAAACAGCGAATGATCGTGGTCATGCGTCTTTGGAACAATCTGGAATACGAGCAGATCGCGGCGGCCATGGGGGTGAGAGAGGCGACGGTGCGATCCAACATGCACGATGCGCTGGCCAATATCCGCCGTTATCTGGAACCGAGGCTTTGAACCCATTCGAGGCATCTATGTTCAAGCAGGGTGACCATGTTGTGGACGCGGTGGACGATTGGCTGCATGGCTTGCTTTCCGGCAGCGACCAGCAATACGTCCGCGAACATTGCGGCAATTGCCCGATTTGCGCCGTCGCAATGAGCCAGGCGCGGCGGCGGATGGAGTTGCTGCGGGCGGCGCCGTCGATTGAGCCTTCGGGGGAACTGTTGAGGCAAACGGTTCAGAAGGTGATTCGACGGAACGAAAGGAAGCAGGCGCGACGGCGAATTGGCTGGATTGGATATCTCTCGGCGATGGCGGCTGCCGCTTTGATCATCGGGTTGCTGAATCTCTATTACACGAATCTATCGCCGTCGCCTTATGACTTGAAAATTATGGGGCAGACGGAGCTTTTGCCGGATTCGCAGGCGTCGTTGCGGGCGATTCTGGTGCGCGGGGAAGACAAAAGCCCGGTGAGCGGAGTGCCGGTCCGGATCGAACTGGCCGACAAAAAAAGCGGTAACGTCGCGCGGCTGGCGAGTTTTGAGACCGATGCCGACGGAACGGGGCGGCCGGTGTTTCAGTTGCCGGATTGGAAGGACGGGGATTATGACCTGCGCGTGATCGCGTCGCCGGGCGGGGGGGATGAAATCCTCACCAATACGGTGAAGCTGCGGCATGAATGGAAGGTGATGGTGTCCAGCGACAAGCCGGTTTATCAGCCGGGGCAGACGATCCACATTCGCTCGCTGGCGCTGCGGCGGCCGGATTTGCATCCGGTCGCGGGGCAGGTGGATACGTTTACGCTGACCGATCCGCGGGGGAATGTCATCTTTAAACATGCGGATGTGACCAGCCGCTTTGGCATCAGTTCGGGGGATTGCCCCCTGGCGGATGAAATCATGGAGGGGGCGTACGTCATTCGGTCGGCGATTGGGGACACGACGGAACAGATCACCGTCGAGATCAAAAAGTACGATTTGCCGAAATTCAAAGTCGATGTCGAGGCGGACAAGAGTTATTACAAGCCGGGGGACGAGGCGCGGGTGAATGTGAATGCGGCGTATTTCTTCGGCAAGCCGGTGGCGGGGGGGGATGTTGAGCTGAGGATGAGCGATGCGGCGGGGGAGCAGACGGCGGTGGGAAAGACGGATGATGCGGGGAATGCGCGACTCATGCTGCGAATGCCGGAGATTCTTATCGGGACGCAAAAGGATTCGGGGGATGCGCGGGTCACGATCAATGCGCTGGTTCGGGATACGGCCGGACAGGAGGAGGAGCGGGGGATTGAGCGCGTGGTGACGGCTAATCCGCTGCGGATCGAAGTGATTCCAGAGTCAGGGCAGATTGTTCCGTGGCTGGCCAATCGTATTTACGTTTTGACGACGTACGCCGATGGGAAGGCGGCGAAGACGCGGCTGGATGTCAGCGGGATGAGCGGGGAATTGCAGACGGGGGATCTGGGGATTGCGGAGTTTGACCTGCCGGCGCAAACGGCGGGAGCGGCGAACCTGGTGGTGCGGGCGACGGATGACGGCGGCTTGACGGCGACGCGGCAGGTGGCGCTGCAGTCGTCGGAAGTGGCCGACGACTTTGTGATTCGCACGGATAAATCGGTGTACGACGGGGGGCAGACGATTGATCTGACCGTTCTGTGCGGTGGCCACAGCCAGCCGGTTTTTGTGGACCTGATCAAAGACGGACAGACGCTGCGCAGTGAGACGGTGGATATTTCCAACGGCCGCGGCACGAGTCAGATTGAGCTTTCACCGGAAATGTCGGGGACGATTCAGCTTAATGCTTATCGGCTGGGGTCGAGCGGATTTCCCGTGAGCAAGACGCTGCTGATTTACGTGCGGCCGGCGCAGCAGTTGCACCTGGATATTGCGAGCGACCGGTCCGAATACCGGCCGGGTGAGACCGCGGGGTTGCAGATGACCCTGCGCGATGCGGGTGGGCATCCGACGGCAGGGGCGATCAGCCTGGCGGCGGTTGATGAAGCTGTTTTTTCCGTGCTGGAGCAGCGGCCGGGGATGGAGCAGACGTTTTTCACGTTGGATCAGGAGTTGCTCAAGCCGGTTTATGCGATGTATGGGTGGTCGCCGGATTTCAGTGCCGGCGAGGCAACGGCGCGGAGCGACGCGGCGGCGCAGAAGAATGAGTTGGAGCAGGCGCTGTTCGCGCGCGCGGCGGCGGCGGATGACAAGCAGGCGGATACGCGGGCGGCGCTGCAGCGCGCGGTGGATGCGGGTCAGTTGTCGCCGGTGGTCCTCAATTCTCTCGACGATCCGGATATGGCTCAAATGCTGGACAACACAGTTATCGACCCACAATTGCGCTCCCTGCTGATGGACAAGACGGGCTTCCACCCTCTTATTGCGTCTTCGTACCCAGTCAAGGTTAGGAGGATCGAACGGGAACGGAAAGATGGCGTTGATATAACGGACGAGGCGTGGGGCTTTTGGGCCGTCGTGGCGGGGATCGGGTTTTTCGTGTGGCTGTGGCTGGTTGTTGATGTAAGGGCAGTGACGATATTCGTTTCTGTTGTGCTTGGGTTTTTAGTTTTGAGTTTCTTGATTACGCCAAAATTTGCGGGCAGGTCGATGAATGCTGCGATGCGTGCCGGGCAATTTGACGAGGCCGTACCTGACGATCAGGCGGGCGCAGTCAGGCCTTTCGTAGTTCCCCCTGCAATAACCGCGCCTGCGGTCGCGGCAGAAAACGGCTTGCCGCCGCGCGTGCGGGAATGGTTCCCGGAAACATTGCTGTGGCGACCCGAGTTGATCACCGACAATCTCGGCCATGCGAGCCTCAATGTGGATTTGGCGGATTCGATCACCAATTGGCGGATCAGCGCCAGCGCGGTGAGTGCCGATGGGCGGCTTGGGGGGGCGGAATCTTCGCTGCGGGTTTTCCAGCCGTTCTTTGTTGATCTCAATGTGCCGGTCGCGCTGATTCGAGGCGATGAGGCGGATGTTCCGGTGGTTGTCTACAACTATTCGGGGCAGGCGCAGACCGTCAAATTGAGCATGGCATCCGAAGATGGAGGATTTGAACTGCTCGAGGGCGGCGACAAACAAGTCGAGCTAAAGGCGGGAGAGGTGCGGGCGGCATCGTATCGGCTGCGGGCGGGGAAGATCGGGTTTCATGCGGTGAAGGTTATCGCGCAGTGCGCGGGAATCTCCGACGCGATTCGCCGAACGGTGAATGTGGTTGCCGACGGGCGAGAGGTGGATCAGGTGACCAATGGCACGTTGCAGCAGGCGGCGAGCGTTGATGTGTCGCTGCCATCGGAGGCGGTTGCCGACAGCGCCAAGTTGTTCGTCAAGATTTATCCCTCGAAGTTCAGCCAGGTTGTCGAGGGGCTGGATGGGATTTTTGAGCGGCCGTATGGATGCTTCGAGCAGACTTCCTCGACGACGTATCCGAATGTGCTGGCGTTGAAATATCTGCGGCAAACGGGAAAGAGCGTGCCGGAGGTGGAGGCGAAGGCGCGCGAGTATATCCAGCTTGGGTACCAGCGATTGGTGAGCTTTGAGGTTCCCGGCGGCGGATTTGAGTGGTTTGGGAGATCGCCGGCGAATGTCACGCTCACGGCCTACGGGCTGATGGAATTCCGGGATATGGCGTCGGTCTCCGATGTTGACCCGAATCTGATTGAGCGGACGCGGCAATGGCTGCTTTCCAAGCGGCTGGCCGATGGGTCGTGGCCGGATGAAACGCACATGCTCGAGGACGGGCTGGGGCAGAGCGTGATGCGGGGGAGCAATCCCAATCTGGCCACGACGGCTTATGTTGCATGGTCGATATTCGACAATGAAAAGCATGACGATCCTCCGGCGGATGCCGGGCCCACGTTGCAATACCTGCGGCAGCAGTCGCCACGGGAGATCAATGATCCGTATACGCTCGCGGTGCTGGCCAATGCGCTGATGGCGCTCGAACCGGACGGGGCCGAAGCGGCGGCGGCGCTGGACCGGCTGGATCAATTGAAGCAGTCGAGTGCGGATATGAAGCAGGCCTGGTGGGAACAATCGGAGCAGGCACAAACGGCGTTCTATGGGCGGGGGCAGAGCGGGGCGGTCGAGACCACGGCGCTGGCAGCGCTGGCGATGATGAAATCGGGGCGGTATCCCGGCGACGTACGCGCGGCGCTGGCGTGGATTGCGGCGCAGAAGGATGCCAATGGAACGTGGAGTTCGACGCAGGCGACGGTGCTTTCGCTCAAGGCGCTGTGCGCGGCGACGGATAAGCAATTGGCGGAGGATCGAGCACGGCGACTTGCGGTGAGCGTGAATCAAACGCAGCAGAATGTCAGCATTGGCGCCGATCAGGCCGATGTCATGCAGCAACTCGATCTGTCTGGCCTGCTGCATTCGGGCAGTAATCACATTTATCTACAGGATCAGAGCGACGCGGGATCGGGGTATCAGGTGGTGTTCCGATACAACGTTCCCGAAGGCGCAGCGCCGGAGGCGCAAGGGCCGCTAACGATTGACGTGGATTATGATCGGTCTGATTTGCGCGTCGGGCAGACGATGACGGCGACCGCGACGGTCGTGAATCACACCGCGGGCGCGCTGCCGATGGTGATGCTGGACCTGCCGATTCCCGCCGGATTTTCAATAGAGACGGCGGACCTGGACAAATTGGTTGCCGGGGGCGCTGCGGCGAAATATCAACTCACGCCGCGAAGCGCGATCGTGTATCTGCGGGCGGTAGCGCCGGGCGAGCCGATGAAGTTCAGCTATCAGATGACGGCGACGATGCCGGTGCGGATTACCGTGCCGTCGGCGCGGGCGTATGAGTATTACAACCCGGCGGTGGGGGGTATGTCGCCGGAAAGGGCGATGAAAGTGGAAGCTTCAGAATTGTGATCAGAAATGGACTATCCAACATGAAGCGATCTCAATTCCGGCCGCCGGGTTCATCGGCTCTGTCCCAGCACCTGCCTGGCGGCCGACGCGACGTTCTCCGGCTCGAATCCGAAGTGTTTTTGTAATTCCTTCAATGGCGCCGACGCACCGAATGTTTTCATTCCGATCACGCGCCCGCTCGTGCCGACGTATCTCTCCCATCCAAAGGTGGAAGCCTGTTCCACCGCGACGCGCGCCGTCACGCTGGGCGGCAGCACGCTGTCGCGGTATTCCTGGGTCTGGGACTCAAAGATGTCCCACGACGGCATCGACACAACGCGCGAGCGTATACCGCCGGCAAGAAGGTTCTCGTGGGCCGCGACGGTGACGGCGACCTCGCTGCCTGTCGCGATGAGGATGACCTGCGGATTGCCGCCGGGTGAGTCGGCGAGCACATACGCCCCGCGGGCGAGGCCGGATGCCGATGCATATTTCGTGCGATCCAGCGTCGGCAGCGCCTGACGCGAGAGAACGAGCACGGCCGGTTTGTGTTTCAACTGCACGATATACCGATAGGCCTCAACCACTTCGTTGGCATCACAGGGACGCAACGTGACCAGGCCGGGAATCGCGCGAAGGGAGGCCAAGTGCTCCACCGGTTGGTGCGTGGGGCCGTCCTCGCCGTCGCCCATGGCGTCATGCGTAAAAACGAAAAACGTCGGTAATTCCATCAGGGCGGAGAGGCGTATCGCTGGGCGCGCGTAGTCGCTGAATATAAAGAATGTCGCGCCGAAAGACCTGAGCTTGGACAATGCCAATCCATTCACTATGGCGGACATCGCGTGTTCGCGGATGCCGAAATGCAGATTTCGTCCGCAAGGGGTGGCGCTCTGAAAATCGCCCGCGCCGGGGAACGTGAGGAGCGTTTTGTTAGATGATCCAAGGTCTGCCGAGCCGCCCATGAGCCAGGGAATATTCTGGGCCAGGACATTGAGCACCTTGCCGGAAGATTCGCGCGTGGCCAGGCCCTTGGGATCGGCCGGGAAGACGGGAAGATTGCGATCCCAATCCGCGGGGAGGGAACGCTTCTGCATCAGGTCGATCTCGGCCGCCAGAGCGGGGAACTGTTGATGGTAATCAGCGAACAGTTTCGTCCAGCGCTGGCGCGCCTCGGCGCCGCGGGCGCCGATGCCGGCGTTGAAATGCTCGCGGACGCCGTCGGGCACGAGGAATTTCGCGTCCTCAGGCCAACCATACGCCTTCTTGGCGAGGCGCACTTCATCGTCGCCCAGCGGCTCGCCGTGCGCGGCGGCGGTGTCTACCTTGTGAGGCGAGCCGTAGCCGATGTGGCTGTCGAGAATGATGAAGGTCGGACGGCCTTTGGTTGATTGGAACGCCTGCAGCGCGTGCTGGATGCTTTCGATATCGTTGGCGTCGCTGACTCTCAGGATGTTCCAGCCATACCCGAGGAATCGGGCCGCGATATCCTCCGTGAAGGTAATTCGCGTGTTGCCCTCGATGGTGATGTGATTGTTGTCGAAAACCCAGCACAGGTTGTCCAGGCCCAGATGCCCGGCGAGCGAGGCGGCCTCGGACGAGATGCCTTCCATCATGCATCCGTCGCCGCAGACGGCGTAGATGTTGTAATTGAAGAGATCAAACCCGGGCTTGTTGTAGCGGGCGGCGAGCCATTTCTGGGCGATCGCCATGCCCACGCTGTCGGCGACCCCTTGCCCCAGCGGGCCGGTCGTGGCTTCGACTCCGGACACCAAGTGATATTCGGGATGGCCCGGGGCCTTGCTGCCGAGTTGGCGGAAGTGACGGATGTCGTCGAGTGTGACCGACGGTTGTCCCACTGACTCGTAGTGGCCGTTCACCGCCTGCGTCCCGGTGAGATGCAACACCGACCAGAGCAGCATGGAAGCGTGGCCGTTGGAAAGAATAAAGCGATCGCGATTAGGCCAGATAGGATTGGCCGGATCGAATCGCATCATGCGGTTCCAGATCGTGTAGACCAGCGGCGCCAGGGCCATGGGCGTGCCGGGATGTCCGGATTTGGCCTGCTGCACGGCATCGATCGATAGCGTGCGAATGGTGTTGATCGCCAGTTCGTCCAGTTCTGCATCGGTCACGACATCACCTCATTATGGTAGTGGGCTTGTGCCAGGGACCTCACGCTTGCGCGACGGAGTTCACCAGCAGCGCTTCGATTACGAAGGCCTTCAAGTGCGCAAGAGCTGATCGGCTAGCCAGCCTTCTTCAGCGATTTGCTTCTGGAGGCGATAACCGCCATCAATTCGTCCCATGACTTATTGAAGGATGCGGCGCCTTCGTCCTGAAGTTGTTTTGCCAGGGCGGCCACGTCGATTCCGGCCCGGGTGAAGCCATCGAGAACTTCGGCGGAATTCCCGCCGTCGGGCGGAATTGATCCGGCCAGTGCTCCGTGGTCGGCAAATGCCTTCAGGGTCGCCTCCGGCATCGTGTTGACCGTAAGCGGCGCCGCAAGGGCCCGAACATAGAGAACATCGCTGGCCTTGGGATCCTTGGTGCCGGTGCTCGCCCAAAGCAGCCGTTGCGGCCGAGCACCGGCATTGAAGACACGTTGCCAGCGCGGAGAGTCGAGAAGCTCGCGATACGCCTTGTAACAGCGCTTGGCCACGGCGATGCCAAGCTCATTGGCCAGCGACGCGGGCGCTTTACCGGCCACGGCTGTATCCCAGCGGCTTACAAAGACGGATGCCACTGAGGTGACATTTGGCTTAAGCCCCGCGTCAATGCGCCGTTCGATCCCGCGCAAGTAAGCCTCCGCCGCGGCAACATACTGTTCTGCCGAGAATAGAAGCGTGACGTTGACGGAGACGCCGGAAAAGATGGCTTCTTCGATGGCCGGAAGACCTTCGGGAGTGCCGGGAATCTTGATGAACAGATTCGGCCTGCGCGCGCGGGTGTGCAGCGTTTTGGCGGCGGCAAGCGTCTGGGCCGAATCGTGTGCCAGGAGCGGCGAGACTTCGAGCGATACCCAGCCATCGACCCCGTCGGTCTTGTCCCAAATGGGGCTGAACAGGTCGGCGGCCCGCGTGATGTCCTCCAGAGCCATTGCAAAGAATATATCCTCGCTGGATAGGCCCTCTGCCAGCCCCCTGCGGATCGCGTCGTCGTAAGCGGTGCTGTTTTTGATGGCGTGGTCGAAGATGGTTGGATTCGATGTCAGGCCCGTCACCGACAACTCGTCGATATAGCGCTTGAGCGTTCCCGTGGTGAGCAGATCGCGGGTGATGTTGTCCAGCCAGATACTTTGGCCCAGATTATGAAGTTGTTGAGTTGGTTTCATAACGTGATCTCCGGTACAGATTGTGTGGGAACAGGGATACCCTGCGCAAAACGGTGTCCGATCGCCGGATCACTTTTTACGCATCATTCTTTTCCGATTATTTCTTTCTGGGAATGAACCCGGGAACGCCGGTCTCCACGACGGGATTCAAGCGGATCCGCGTTTTGATTCCGTCGCTGATCTCGCGCACCGCGTCCTCGGGAATGGCCGAGACGTCAAAGTTCTGCTGAATGCGCGCGGGGGTTTTCGAGGTAGTGAGCAGGGCCGTCCCGCGCTGAATCGCCCAGGCAAGCGCGACTTGCGCCGGCGTCTTGTTGACTCGCTTGGCAATGCCAACGATGACAGGATCTTCCAACAGGTTCGGCTGTAGGCTGTGGCCCAGGGCCGCGAAAGCCTGCAGCACGATGCCATATTCTTTGCAGTAGTTTAAGAGCTCCCATTCCGGGAGATATGGATGCGATTCGACGTGAACGACGGCAGGCTTGATCTTCGCGGCTTCAACGATGGGTTTCACCTTCTCCAGGCCGACGTCTGAAAGTCCGATGGCCTTGCATTTGCCTTCGCTTACCAACGCCTCCAGCGCCCTCCACGTATCCAGCAAGGTCACGCCGTTGTCGTAAATCACATTGCCGTCCGCATCCCTTGGGTCCTGGTCATCCCCGGGTTTGAAAGCAAAGGGAGTATGAATGATATAGAGGTCCACATAGTCGAGCTGTAGTCTTTTGAGACTGGCCTCGAAGGCCGGTTTAACTCGTTCAGGACGATGATTGGTATTCCAGAGCTTGGTGATGACAAAGACTTCCTCGCGCTTGATCTTCCCCTCCTTGAATACCTCCTGCATCGCTTCGCCGACCTCTTTTTCCGTCCGGTAGCGCTCGGCGGTGTCGAGCACGCGAAATCCCGCCTCCAGCGCCGCCTTGGTCGCGGTTCGGGTTGCCACGGGGTCGGGAATCAGGGTGCCAAAACCGAGCGCCGGTATGGCGCCGGAACCGTTGTTGAGAGGCAGCTTCGTATAACGAAGGTCGGTGGGGCTTGCCATTGTTTTACTCCTTCTAGATTTCCCAAACGGACTTCAGCCGGCGACTATCGCGGACCGGCTCCGGCATTGAGTATCAATAACCGTGCCATGGGAAAGCTATCTCCTAATTTGGCCACGCCCATGCTGCGCAACGGCCCACAGGCGGAGATCTGTGAAGAGTCGTGTGAGCGCCGAGGGCTGGTAGTGGGCATTTATTCCGCTGGGGTTGGGCAGAACCCATGCCCGGCTGCCGCCGAAGAGAGGTTCCTGGAGACCGACGTGGGCGTCTTTGTTGCCCGAGACGATCCGGTAGGGGTGGATGCCGACGAAGGCGACGACGGTTGGCCGCCAGCGTTTGACTTTGACTTCAAGGCGCAGGCCGCCGGCGCGAAGTTCGTCGTCGGTAAGCTCATCGGCGCGGGCCGTGGCGCGATCGACGACGTTGGTAATGCCGAGTTTAAGATCGAGAAGAAGGGATTCATCAAAGGGAGAGAAGAGGCGCGGGGTGAAGCCGCCGCTGTGGAGGGCCGGCCAGAAGCGGTTGCCGGGGCGGGCGAAGTGGCGGCCGACGGCGGCGGTATAAAGGCCGGGGTTGATGCCGGCGAAGAGGACGATGAGGTCTTTGGCGATGACATCGGGAACAAGCTTGTCGCGGGCGGCGAGGAGTTGGGCTTTGGTAGGTTTCCAGGGGGTGGGCAATATTTGATCCATAAGTCGCCGTTGTTGAATAAGAGATGCTTTGCAGATTAGTCCGGCGGGCAAAATCAATCCATTGGACAAACGTGTTGGCGATACCAAGGTATTATTTGGTGGATCGAACCCGATACCAGAATGTTGTGGACGTTTGTGCGCGCGCGGCATATGCTGATTTGGCTGGGGAGCGCATCGAAAAAAAGCCGGATCGAAGAACAAATCAAAAATGCGTCACCGATGTACTTCTCGAATCGGATTGCGCGGCTTGTGCGGCACATGGACCGGGACCGGCCGGCTGTTGGCGGATCGAATATCGACGATCTCATAAAGTTCGAACAGCGCGCAAACGATGGTCTAAACCTCGTGCATGGGGGTAAAAAATATGACCGGGTCTGGCAAATCGGGAAATGAAGTTTCTCCGGAGGCTTCAACCCCCGTTGGGGCGGCTCCACTGGATTCGATCCTCTGTACCGAGGAATTGCATCGTCGTCCGTCGCGTCCGCCTGATTACGAAACGGAGAACCGCGCGCTCGTGGCGCTGGTCAGCGCGCTGGCGGATTCGCCGCAAACCATTTTGCAAACGCTGGCCGATAAAGTGCTCGCCATCTTGAGCGCGGATTCCGCCGGCCTGAGCCTGCTTACAAAAGACAAAAAGCGGTTCTACTGGGCTGCTATTGCCGGGGCGTGGGGGCCACACATCGGTGGCGGAACGCCGCGCGATTTCGGCCCGTGCGGCGACGTGCTCGATCGCAATATTCCAATCCTGTTTACCCATTGGGAGCGGCGCTATCCGTATCTGGGCACGGCGACTCCGCTTGCGGAGGAGGGGCTGCTTGTTCCTTTTTATTTAAAGGGCAAAGCAGTGGGCACGATCTGGGTGATTGCCCACACCGATCGCCGCAAATTTGACGCCGAGGACCTGAGACAACTCGAAAGCGCGAGTCGTTTCGCGTCGGCGGCGTATCAAACCATGGAGTCGATTGAAAACCTCAAATCGGAAGTTGCCGCACGCGAAAGAGCCGAGATCGGATTGCGAGAATTGACCGAGGGTCTGGAGGCGCAAGTTCAAGTTAGAACCAAGGAGCTGGGGCGCAGTGAGGCATTTCTGGCCGATGCGCAGCGTCTTAGTGCGACGGGCAGCTTTTCCTGGCGCGTGGCCACAGGCGAAATTACCTGGTCAGAGCAGCTTTATCGCATCTTCGAGCTGGAACAGGGTGTGCCCGTCACGGTTGACCTGATACGCACTCGCGTTCATCCCGAAGACCTCCCATCGTTGTATGACATGATCGAGCGGGCGCGCGGGGCCGGCAGCGACTTTGAATACGAGCTCCGCATGCGGATGCCTGACCGCTCGGTCAAGCGCCTGCACATGGTCGCGCACGGAACCAAAGGTCCCGACGGCCAACTGGAGTACATCGGCGCGGTTCAGGACGTGACGCAGCAGCGACTCTCGGAAGAGGCGCTTGGCAAGGCTCGATCCGAGCTCGCACACGTGGCCAGGGTTACGACGGTTGGAACATTGACGGCGTCGATTGCGCACGAACTCAATCAGCCCCTGTCGGGCATCATCACCAACGCCAATACCTGCATGCGGATGCTCGGCGCTGATCCTCCCAACGTCTCGGGGGCAGTCGAAACGGTGCGCCGAACCATCCGCGATGCCAACCGCGCATCGGAGGTGATTACGCGTCTGCGCGCGCTGTTCAGCAAGAAGAACACGACGATCGAATCGGTGGACCTGAGTGAGGCCGCACAAGAAGTGATTGCCCTCTCGTCGCACGAGCTGCAGAGAAGCCGCGTGATTGTGCAGAGGGAACTTGCCGATGACCTGCCGCGGGTCGCCGGCGACCGTGTCCAGCTTCAGCAAGTCATCCTGAACCTTCTTCTCAACGCCTCAGACGCGATGAACAGCGTCGACGATCGTCCCAGGCAATTGAAAATCAAAACCGAACGAGACCCCGGACAGGGCGTGCGACTCATCGTGCAAGATGCGGGAGTGGGCCTGGAGTCGCAAAGTCTGGACAAGGTCTTCGAGCCGTTTTTCACGACAAAGAGCGGCGGCATGGGGATAGGCCTCTCCGTCAGTCGTTCCATTATCGAAAGTCATCGCGGCCGTCTATGGGCGGCGCCAAATAATGGTCCTGGGGCGACATTTTCGTTTTCAATTCCGTGCTGACATGAGGGGGCAGTGCTCTTAATGGCAGAATTAATCAACCGATCACGGGTGTCATCACCAACGGCAACACGTGTCTGCGCTGGCGGTCTCGCATCGAAGGCGACGCTGAGAATCTCAAGGAAGTTCGGGCGACAGTTCAGCGGATTTTTTAAGGCATTCCATACAACCAAGCCCGGAGGACTTGGGATGGGATTGTCGATCAGCCGCTCCATCGTCGAGAATCATGCCGGGCGACTGTGGGCGACGGGACATGATGGCCCCGGAGCCAGCTTTTGCTTCACGCTTCCATCGCACCTGGCCAAAAGCTAAATATCGATTGCCACGTCCTCTTGAGGCTGCGAACAGCACATCAAAAGATTTCCGGCCGCGGGCGGCTCGAGCGGCTGGGCGTCATATTTCACCGACCCGGAAATCAAGCCGCTTTCGCAGATATGGCAAACGCCGCTTCGGCACGAGAAGCGCACCGGAACATCGCAGGCTTCGGCGAGTTCCAGCAGACTCTGGAATTTGGCGTCCCAGGCGACCGTCAGGCCGGCGCGGGCAAACGAAATCCTTGGCCCGTTGCCCGGCGGTCCCGCGGGCGCGTGCGGCGCGCGGCGCGGCGCGTCTTTCACGCCCGGCATGATGGAACTGCCTGATCCGAAAACCTCGCTGCGGATGCAGGTGGGGGCCACGCCCCAGGCGCCCAGCCCGGCGGTGAATTCCTCCAGGAACGCGCTCGGCCCGCAGATATAAAAATCGGCCTCGCGCGGTACGCCGATTTTTTCCAGAGCCGCGACGCCGAGCCGGCCGGCGGCATCGAAGTCAATGCCCGGCAGGTCAGTCGCGTCAGGGCGGCTGTACGCCACATAGCTCCGCGCACGAGGAAGCTTGGCCAGCAAATCACGCGCTTCCTGGGCCAAGGGATGATCCAAGCGGTTGCGCGCTCCATGTATCCACCAGACCTGGCGCGGCGAAGCCTGCGAGGCCAGCGAATGAAGCATGGCCATTACCGGAGTCATACCCACGCCGGCGCTTAACAGCACCACCGGAAGATCACCGCTCTGCAGAATAAACGCGCCGCGCGGCTCGCTCACATCCAGGACATCCCCCGCGCGCAGCCGCGTGTGTACGAAAGTGCTGACAACTCCGTGCGGTTCGGCCTTAACGCTGATGCGATAACGACCCGCACCGGGCAGACTGGACAGCGAGTAGCTGCGCGAGACTGCCGGCGCGTCCGGCTCAGGACGGACTCGTAACACGATGAACTGTCCGGGCTGCGGAATCGTGAGAGGACGTTCGTCCACCGGCTCCATCACTACCGAGACCACGCTGCTGCTTTCGCGATCGATTCTCGCCACCTTCAGACGCCGGAATCCAGGGGTGGCCGTTACCATCTGTTCAGATAGCGCCAGCCCCGGATTCCCCGTGTGCGAACCCGGCTGCGCCATTTGCCGCAGAATAGCCTCAAAGGAAGACTTCCATCCCGAGCTGAGCGCAGGGATTCGCAAGGCCCGCTCAAGGTTTTCTTTGGTGGGTCCGGGAAGATAGAGAAGCGCATCGCATTCCGCGACCGTCAGGTGCTCAGGACCATCGGCCACTCGTACGATTTCGTCGCCAGCGCCTACGTCCCCTTCTTCCAGGACGCGGAAATAAAATCCCGGGCGGTGGTGTGCGACCAGCAAAGCCGCCATGCGCGGCTCGCCCATTCGTATGCCGACGCGATAGCAAGTTACCCGCGGCTGCGTGACCTCAAAGACCGCCTTGCCAATCCGAAAGCGGTCGCCGATCGCGACCTCGCTGTCGGCCAATCCCTCGACCGTGAAGTTTTCGCCAAATTGCCCGAAGGTAAAATCATTTCGATTCAGCTCGCGCTCCCAGTAGTGATACGAGTCCATCTGGTAGACCATCACGGCACGGTGTTCGCCGCCATGACCGGCCAGATCACCCTGCGCGTCGCCGTCGATATTGAGCCGCCGCACCAGACGCCGTCCCTCCACAGGCGCCTTCCAGACAGAGGTGAAGACCGTCTTTCCGCGCCATGCGATCTCAGCGGGGCGTCCTACGTTGACGGATAGCAATCGCGCCATATGCACCTCGAATCTTTCGGGTCATGAGCAGGGCGGGCTCATTTTGGCATGTTCATGAACAGCGTGTTCAATCCCTCCGCGAGGGCGGGATGCGCGAAAATGCCGTCTTCGAGCGCGGTGTAGGGAAGCTTGCCCATCATGGCGATCTGCAGCATCGACATGACTTCGCCGCCTTCGATGGCCAGGACGGCGGCTCCAAGGATCTGCCGGGTCTCGGCATCGACGATGGCCTTGATGAAACCGCGCGATTCCGCCGTCTCCACCGCGCGAGCCACCCAGCTCGTGGGAATCCTGGCGACGCGGATCGGGCGGCCTTTGGCGCGCGCCTCCTGCTCTGTCAGGCCGATCCGACCAAGCTGTGGGTCAATGTAGACCGTGTAGGGGATCAGCCGGTCCCTCGTGCACGATTTTCCGCCACGAACCAGGTTGTTGCGGATGATGCGATAGTCGTCATAAGAGACGTGCGTAAACGCCGGACCACCATTGACGTCGCCCAAGGCGTAGATGCCGGCGACGTTGGTCTGGAGCCGGTCGTCCACGGGGATGAAGCCGCGCGCGTCAACGCTCACGCCGACGGCGGCGAGGTTGAGCTGTTCGGTGTTGGGCACTCGTCCCGTGGCGAGCAGAAGGTGAGAGCCAGTGACGGTCTTCCTTCCCGTTGGTCCGCTCAAATCCAAGCTCACGCTCGAGGCGCTTCCATTCACGCCCACCGCTTCCGTGTCCAGCAGGATGTCGATGCCGTCGGCCTTGAGGACTTTGCAGACTTCCTCGGCGACATCCGGGTCCTCGCGACCCAGGAGTTGTTTTCCCTGCTGCACGATGGTGACGGCACTGCCGAAACGGCGAAACATCTGGCCGAATTCCAGGCCGATGTAGCCGCCTCCCAGAACCAGCAAATGCTCAGGCAGCTCTTGCAACTCCATGATCGAAGTGGAATCGAGGGCGCTCACTGAATTGAGTCCGGGAATGGTGGGTCGTGCGGGCCGAGCGCCGGTATCGATGAAAATAGTGCTCGCGGTCAATGTCCGCGTGCCGCCGGCATTGAGCCTTACTTCCAAGACCTTAGGCCCGGTGAAATGCGCTTCGCCGAAAATAAGCTCGACGTTCTCAGTCTGTTCTATCCAATGCTGCACACCTGCGCGAAAGTCCTCGACGATGGCCTGCTTGCGCCGGCGGACTTGCGACATGTCAACGCTGACAGGTCCGCAGTGAACGCCGTATTCGGCTCCGCGCCGGGCCAGGTAAGCAATGCGCGCGCTGGCGACCATGGTCTTCGTGGGTGTGCAGCCTACATTGACACAGGTGCCGCCGACATGCTCGCGTTCGATGACGGCGGTCCGGCGGCCGGCGCCGCCCAACTCGATGGCCAGCGGTTTTCCGCCTTGGCCCGCGCCGATAATAATCGCGTCGAAGCGTTGCGGTGACATAAATTGCCTTTCAAAGAAAGCGAGCTCTCTGTACGCGCGAGGCGATTGTTGCAAAACTTTCAGCGCTGGCGGACGACGTGGGCTACCGCGTCCGTGCGAGCGCAACGGAATACCATCCGCGCTCGTCCGACCACATCTGCTCGACCTCAAAGCCTCCGTCGCTCAGTAGATTGCGAATGCTCTCGTCCGTGAACTTGTAGCTGTTCTCGGTATGAATGCTTTCGTTTTTCGCAAAATGAACATCCATGTCAGCGGCGGCGATGCGCACGCGCTGGTCGCGGGTGCTTTCCAGGTGCATCTCGATGCGTGAATGCGCCGGATTCCAGAGTGCGCGATGGCGGAACATCGCGGGATTAAAATTGGCGTCCAGCTCTCGATTGAGGCGGTGAAGCATATTTAAATTGAATTCCGCCGTGACGCCGTCTCCGTCGTCATAGGCGGCCAGCAGAGTCGGCTCATCTTTCACCATGTCCACCCCCAGCAAGAGCGCATCGCCGGCTTGCAACTGGCTTCTCAGATTGCGAAGAATCGTCCGCGCTTCCTCGGGTGTGAAGTTGCCGATGCTTGAACCGATGTATAAACCCAGCGTTGTTCCCTCGAATGAATCAAGCTGCGGCGGATGTGTTACATAGTTCGCTACAATCGGGGATATATATAATTCCGGCAACGAAGCGGAGATCGTCTCGCAGGCTACGTCAAGCGCATCGGGCGATACATCCACTGGTGCGTACAGCACTTCACTTTGTAATCTCGCGGCAGCATCAAGCAGGATGGCGGTCTTCGACGCGGTGCCCGCTCCCAATTCCACAAGACGGACGGCTTTCGACCGGTGCGGGCAAGCAGCGGCCATGATCGCGTCGCAACAGGTTGCCAGGATGCTGCGCTCGGTGCGCGTAGGGTAGTATTCGGGAAGTCGCGTGATGTGTTCGAAAATACGCGAGCCGCGGGCGTCGTAGAACATCCACGGCGAAAGAGAGCGGGGTCGCCCCTGCAGGCCGCGCTGAACTTCAAAGATCAGCATTTCGCGCGTATCCAATGAAGAGGCGCGGTCCAAGTCGAGTGCGATAGAATAGGTCGTCATGTGAGCGATTCCGTTTTACATTGCCAAACGAAGGCCGGAGAACTGCCAGCGAGTCGCCGGTTGGAAGAAGTTGCGATACGTCGCGCGGATATGGTCCGCGGGCGTGACGCAGGAGCCCCCGCGCAAAACCATCTGGCCGGACATGAACTTGCCGTTGTATTCGCCCAGCGCCCCAGGAAGCGGCTTGTATCCCGGGTATCCCGTGTAAGCGCTGGCCGTCCATTCCCAGCAGTCGCCGAAGAGTTGCTCAATCCCACCGCCGCGCGCCTTGGCTGGGTGGAGTCTCCCGGTGTCGAGTAGATTCCCGCTCAGCGGCGATTCGCGCGCGGCGCATTCCCATTCCGCTTCCGTTGGGAGCCGGCAGCGCCGCCAGCGCGCATACGCATCGGCTTCAAAAAAGCTGATGTGACACACCGGCACATCGACCAGCGAGGAGAGCCCATGCCAACCTCGCAATGTGAAAATGCGCCAGCCGGTCGGATCGCCGGCATCACGTTGCCAATACAGCGGCGCCTGCCAACCCGTGGCCTTCACGGTTTCCCACCCCGCGGAAAGCCAGAATTCCGGACGCGTGTAGGCGCCGGCCGACATGAATTCCAGGTACTCTCCGCAAGTAACTTGGCGGTTTGCGATCTGGAACGGCTCCAGATAGACCTTGTGTCGGGGCGTTTCGTTATCAAAACAAAAATCCAGGGGATTTGCCGCTGCGAGCGGATAGCCAATCTCAAGGAGCCCTCCGTTGAAGGAGTGCCAGTCGAGCTTGGGCGGGGCAGGTTCTCTCTCTTGCGAGAGTGAACCGGCCGCAAACGAAGGATGCAGGGGATTCGAGAAAAACGCATGCTTGATGTCGGTCAGGGCGAGTTCCTGGTGCTGCTGCTCGTGGTTCAAGCCCAAAGTAATCCGCCGTAGTGGTTCGTCATCAACTTGGCGAGCGAGGAATCGCTCCATCTCCTGGTCGACGTGTGCCCGGAACGCCACGATCTCTTCGAGCGACGGGCGCGAAAAGGAGGCGCGCAGTTTCTTCTCCGGAATTTCCTCCCCAAGCGAGTTATAATAACTGTTGAAGAGCCAACGGAACTCTTCGTGAATCGGCTTGTAGTCCTTGAGAAAAGGCCGCAGCACGAAGGTCTCAAAGAACCATGTTGTATGGGCCTGATGCCATTTGACCGGGCTGGCCTCCGCACATGATTGGATCATCTGGTCTTCAGCGGAAAGGCTGGCGGCAAGAGAGCGGGTCACCGACCGCACGGTTTGGAATCTCGAGGCGACGCCAGATGTTGCGGCCTGTGGGGCTTGCGATGGCATAACAACTCCTTGAGAATGAGTTGCTGGGACCTTAGGCACTGCGATGGGGAAAGGCTATTGGACTTAAGTATTGACGGTGACGAACCAACACTAAAGTCCAATCTCGTCGATGCCGGAATGGCCGATCTGTCGGGCGAATGCTAACAAACAATCATCTCCGTGGAGGCAGCCATTTTCCGGCTCGATTCAGTCGTAAAGTCATATGCCGGCGAGCGAGCGCTTGACGGTATTAGCCTGACGGTTGCGCCAGGCAATACCACAGCGGTCATAGGCCCAAGCGGCAGCGGTAAATCAACGCTGTTTGGATTGCTCACGGGTTTGATGAAGCCGGACGCCGGCACGGTCTATTTCGCCGATCAGGATATTAGCCGTGGGTCGATGAGCGAACTCAGGCAACGCATCGGCTACGTCATCCAGGAAGGCGGACTTTTTCCGCATCTGACCGGGCGCGCCAATGTGTCGTTGATGGCAGAATACCTGGGCTGGTCCAGGAGTAAGATAGCGTCGCGCGTTGATGAGTTGCTCGAACTCACGCGATTATCGCCGGAAGTGCTCGCCCGATACCCCGCTGAAATGTCGGGGGGCCAGCGGCAGCGCGTTGCCCTCGTGAGAGCGTTGATGCTCGATGCGGATGTCCTATTGCTTGACGAGCCGCTCGGGGCGCTGGACCCCATGGTTCGCTCGGAGCTTCAACAGGAACTAGTGCATTGTCACGCTTCAAATTTAGGGTAACGCGATTCGGCTGGCGGAGCCGATAGATGGCATTAACCAAGGAAGGTTGTGCCATGCCCAAAAAGTCGAAGAAGTATGTCGTTCGT
>JBEKYH010000022.1:0-21098 GCA_049511115.1 Tepidisphaeraceae bacterium
GATTTTGCGACGACTGCCGCCGATCAGGTGTTGATCGCGCGCAGCCAGGGGGCGGATGTGCTGGCGATTTTCACGGTCTATCAGACCTGCCCGCAGGGGGTCATGGTGCACCAATCCAAGAATTACACGAGCCTGGCTGATGTCTTTTCGCATCCCGGCACGTTGGCCGCCGAGGACAATGCGTGGTTGCATTTCTGTGAAAACAAATTTGCCCCGGTGCGCGTGACCATCACGCCGTATGCCGGAGGATTTGCTCCGTTCATGGCCCAGCCGGATTATTCGCAGCAGTGCTTTATCACTTCCGAGCCGATCCTGGCCAAGCGGCAGGGGAGCGATCCGCAGACGTTTCTGATTGCTGATTCGGGATACAACCCTTACACCACGGTCGTCATCACCCGCGGCGACATCGCGCGCGACCATCCGGAGCGCGTCAAGGCGATGGCCGACGCCTGCCGAGCGGGCTGGCACGCCTATCTGGATGACCCTTCCGCCGCTAATGTGGCCATGGAAAAGCTCAATACCGACATGGACCCTGCCACCTTCGCCGACGCCGCGGCGGCGCAAAAGCCACTCATTGATACGCCGGCCAGCTTGGGAAGCATGACTCTGGACCGGTGGCAAAGCCTGCGGCAACAGTTGATCGACCTGAAGATTCTCGGCGCCGACGCCGCACCGGCGCAGGCGTGCTTTATCAATCCGTGATGTCGCGCTGGAGCATATGAGTGCGACTCAACGGAGGTTCCGCTCTTACCGCATTTCCATGCCAGCGGTGAGCCGAGTCGAACCGTACTCAGGGAGAGGGATAGGGTGGGGGTCGTTTTTGACTGGCCAGCGCGGTTCGAACTTCGGACGAACCCTCACCCCGGCCCTCTCCCTGAGTACAGGGCGAGGGGGAAATCCTAAAAGCGATTGACCTGGACACCTCCGCTTCCGGCAGGTTGTTCATGGTGTTCTTCTTCACACAATAGCGTATCATGTAGTGCAGAACCTTACTGAAGGCCGGATGGCCATATCGGGACTCTCTCTGGGAAAGCCGCCTTCGTCGCGGATGATCCAACTCGATGTTCTGCGCGGCGTGGCAATTCTTGGCGTCTTGGGACGGCATGCCGTCGTCCCGCCCAACGACGGGGGACTGCTGCGAATACCGGCCAAGCTCTGGGACCACCTGGGTTGGACGGGAGTCGATCTGTTTTTCGTCCTGAGCGGCTTTTTAGTCGGCGGGCTGCTCCTCTCCGAATTGCGCCATCTTGGAAGCCTGGACGTGCGCCGATTCATTATTCGCCGCGCCTTTAAAATCTGGCCCGCGTATTACGCGTTAGTCATCGGCAGCCTGATCGTGGACGCGATTCATATCGGGTGGCGAACGTCGTTTTGGCTTTACCTTCCCAATCTTCTGCATGTTCAGAACTATTTCGGAGGCGAACCACTGGGCCAAACCTGGAGCCTGGCGGTTGAGGAGCACTTTTACCTCATTTTTCCGCTGCTTTTGTGGGTAATGACCAAAGCCAGCCGTCGCGGCGCGGATCTTCTGCCGTTCCTGGCGGCGGCCGTGATGATCGGCTGCACAGCCGTGCGCTGTCTGTTTCATTGGCATGCACGCATGGATGACCACGGGGATTCCCAGGTGACGCATTTGCGCGTCGACAGTCTGGCCATGGGAGTGTTGCTGGCCTACCTTTATCATTTCCAGCCCCAGTTTCTCAGCCGATTGGCGCAACGCCGCTGGATGCTGATCCTTTTGGGATTGGCGTTGCTCAGCCCAATGGCGGTGCTGGAACTCTATGATCATCCGATGATTTGGACCATCGGATACACGATGCTCTACGTCGGATACGGCTGCATTCTGGTGGCGATGGTCCACACGCCCGTCGGTCCGGCCGGAGGCATTCTGGGGCGTTTTTTCGATTCTCTTGCGGCGAGAGTCCTTGGGGGGATTGGGTTCTACAGCTACGGCATGTATCTCTGGCATCTGCAACTCGTCCGCCATCCGATACAGGATTTCATTGCCCGGACGACATTCACCGATTTCAACAGGACGTGCCATTGGGCACTATGGATGGGATTTTACGTAGCCGCGGTCGTCACGGTTGGAGCGGTTTTGAGCCGGTTGATTGAGATTCCCGCCCTAGCCGTCCGGGATCGGATTTTTCCGACGCGAACGGCCGGCGGAGCCACGTCTCGTGCATAGGCTGTTAAGGGGTGTGACGCTCAATTGTGGCGAAAGGCGAAGAACCCTCACCCCAGCCCTCTCCCTGAGTACATGGAGAGGGGGTAAAAGGCGGAGTCGCCACAACGAGGAGTTACACCCGCTGCTAAGCTCCCATCGTCTGTGATCCATATCACATTCAACAACGAAGCGGCGCATTTTGCTAACCTGGACCGCGGCGCAGCTCGATAAACAAATTAGCCAACTCACCAAATTCGCAGCGCAGGAGGCGGAGAATTCTGGTGCGTCAAGCAGAGCCTATTTCGTCAGGCCCCAGGGTCCGCGCGCGGCGGGGAATTTGCTCGCTTACGTCCCAAAAAAGAGCGGTTATGGCCGAACAGGGTGGATGTCATGGTTTCAGCTCTGCCACTATTCAAGCGTTGGACAAGGCCTGAATTTGCACCTTCTTAAGCTCGCGCAACGTTGTGCCAGCGGAGCCAGCCATGAAATGGACAGTGGGAACAAAGATCACGCTGGGATTTGCCGCGGCGCTGGCTTTTCTTGTCGGCATCGGCGCGGTTGCCTATCGATGCACCAATAAGCTGATCGACACCGCGCAGCTCGTGGACCATACGCATAAGGTGGTGCAGAAGACCGACCAGCTCCTGCAGGCGCTGACCGACGCGGAATCGGGACAGCGCGGTTACATCATCAGCGGCGACGAGCGATACCTGGAGCCTTACCGGACGGGCTCGGCGGCGGTCGAGCGAACCTGCCGGGAACTCAGCGACCTGACGGGCGACGATCCCGACCAACAGCGGCGGCTGAGTATTCTCGCGCCCATGGTTCAGCACCGGCTGGCATCGCTGCGGCAGGTGTTGGGCGTGCAGCAATCGCAGGGGCAGGACGCGGCCAGAAAAGCGCTGATCGCCGGCAACGGAAAAAAGCAGATGGACGCCATTCGCTCCGTCATGGCCGCGATGAGCGGCGAGGAATACCGGCTGCTCGCCGAACGCTCGGCGGATGCGGAGCTCAACGCCGACGCGGCGCGCACGACCATCACCGGGGGAACGGTGGCCGCGATCGTCCTGCTCATTTTCGTGGCGATCTACATCACCCGCAATATTTCCGGGCCGCTGAGGGAAATCACCGCCGTCGCGGAGCGGATTGCCGGGGGCGATCTGGCCGCTGCCGTGCCGACTTACGACAGGCGCGATGAAGTGGGCGTTTTGGCCCAGGCGTTCGGCCGCATGCGGCAGTCACTGGGAGCCGCCAACGAGGCCAAGAGCGAATTCCTGGCCAACATGAGCCACGAGATTCGCACGCCAATGACCGCGATCCTGGGTTACGCGGACATGCTGCTGGACCCGGCCTGCACGCAGAGCGACCGGCTCGACAATATTCACGTCATTCGCCGCCAGGCGGAGCATCTACTGTCGGTGCTGAACGATATTCTGGATTTGTCGAAGATCGAGGCCGGCAAGCTGCATGTCGAAAAGATTCCCGCCGACCCGCGCCAGATTCTTGGTGACGCCATCTCGCTCATGCGCGTAAAGGCGGCCGAAAAGTACCTGAAGCTGAACGTGGTCTTTTTCGGGCTGATCCCGCAAACCATTCAGACCGATCCGACGCGCCTGCGGCAGATACTCATCAATCTTATCGGCAACGCGATCAAGTTCGCCGACCAGGGCGCGGTCGATGTCCTGTTGAAGATGAATCCCAACGCCGATCCGCACTGTTCTTCGATGGAGATAACCGTTGCCGACAGCGGCATCGGGATGACGAAGGAGCAGATGGAATTACTGTTTAACCCATTTACCCAGGCCGACAATTCAACGACTCGCCGCTTTGGCGGGACCGGCCTGGGCTTGGCCATTTGCCGGCGGCTGGCGCAGATGCTGGGCGGGGATATCACAGTGGAAAGCCGCCCGGGCGCCGGCAGCCGGTTTATCGTGACGATCGGAACCGGCGATATCAGCGGCGTGCCGATGCTGCGCGAAGATCAGGAGGCGATAAAGCCGCAGCCCGCGGCGGCGGAGGCCAATCCATTGCCGACGTTGCGCGGGCGTCTGCTGCTTGCCGAGGACGGGGTGCATAACCAGCGGGCCATCCGGTTCTACGTAGAGAAAGCGGGGGCGGAGGTGATGCTGGCCGATAACGGCAAGATCGCCTGCGAGTTGGTTTTCGAGGCCGCCGCGCACGGACAGCCGTTCGATCTGATCCTGATGGACATGCAGATGCCGGAGATGGACGGATACCAGGCGACGGCGAAGCTTCGGCAGCGGGGCTGCCTTACGCCCATCGTCGCATTGACGGCGCATGCGATGGCGAACGACAGGGAGAGATGCCTGCTGGCGGGATGCACGGATTATGTTTCCAAGCCCATCGATCGGCGCAAGCTCATCGAGACGGTGGCGGCGCTTTTGGAAAAAGGCGCGATGCAACGAGCCTCGGAGGCGAATACCGCCAAGGCATCGGAGGCGGCGCCCAATTCGCTTTGCAGCACGCTTGCCAGCGACGATGAGATTATTGACCTCGTTCCGCGCTTCATCGCGGATTTGCCGGCGATCGTGGGTCGTCTGTCGGAGGCGCTCAACCGGAAGGACATGGCGGCGCTGGAGGATGAGATTCATAAGCTCAAAGGCGCAGCGGGAGCGTACGGGTTTATGCCGCTGACGGATGTCGCGGAGGAGATCGATCGCGATCTGTTGCAGAGCAATCCTCCAGATGACGTGCCGGCGCGGGTCTGGCGGCTGATCAGCCAGATTCGCAGCGTGAAGGGATATGAGGCGAAGAATGAGATTCCGCCCGCGGGCGCTGAAGGCGCTCCCGGCGGCGGCGCGCGGAACATGGCCGCCTAGGCGATGCCCGCTTGCGCGATGGCCGTTTCGTAGCGGGAAAGAGCGAAGGTGGGACAACAACGGTGAATGTCAGCGTTCTTCGTTTTGTCACGGGTTGAGATTTTCTGCCCGGAAAGGGGTGAGTGCGATGAGCCAGATTCTGGTGGTTGAAGACAATGAATTGAATCGGGAGATGCTCTCGCGGCGGTTGTCCCGCCGCGGGTATACGGTGGTCTGCGCGGTCAATGGCGAGGAGGCGCTGGCGATGGCGCGGGCGCGGTTGCCGGACCTGATCATCATGGACATCCGGCTGCCGGACATGAGCGGCTGCCAGGTGACCAGGATGCTCAAGAGCGAGCCGGACACGCGGCACATTCCGGTGGTCGCGCTGTCGGCGCATGCGATGGACGCGCATCGCCAGGAGGCGATTACCGCCGGTTGCGACGACTACGACACCAAGCCCGTCGATATCGAGCGGCTGGTGGGAAAAATGCGCGCGTTACTCATCGGATCGGTGAAGGAAAGCTGGAACTCCGGCGAGATGGCCGCTTGAGGCGCTTAGTAGAATTTTTGGCATTTAATGGCGGCAAACCAGGAAATTTCAGCAGCGGCGGCGCCCGGGGCCTCGCATCTGCACGCGCGTCATTCGCTCGAGCGCCTGATGGCCATCATCAGCGCGGCCACCGACGCGATCATCACGGTCGATAGCGACGAACGGATCACGCTGTTCAATGCGGCGGCCGAGCAGATGTTCGCCTGTTCGGCGGAGGAGGCGCTGGGGCAGCCGTTGTCGCGGTTCATTCCAGAGCGATTTCGAGACGTTCATCATGAGCACATCCGGCGATTTGGCGAGACGGGCGTGAACAGCCGCGTGATGGGGGCGCAGCGCCCGCTGACGGCGTTGCGGGCCGATGGCGTGGAGTTTCCGGTGGAGGCGACCATTTCGCAGGTGTGCGTCGACGGCGAGCGGCTGTTCACGGCCATCGTCCGCGACATCAGCGAGCGCAGGCGGGCCGAGGAAGCCCTGCGCGAGAGCGAGGAGCGGCTGCGAGCCATCTGGGAAACGGCCGTTGACGGCATCATCACCATCGACGAGCGCGGGCGCATCACGTCGTTCAACCCCGCGGCCACGCGACTCTTTGGCTATCAGCCCGACGAAGTGCTGGGGAAGAACGTCAACATGCTCATGCCTTCGCCCTATCACCATGAGCATGACACCTATCTGGCTAATTACCTGACCAGCGGAAGCAAGAAGATCATCGGCATCGGCCGCGAGGTGACCGGCCTGCGCAAGGACGGACGATCCTTTCCGATGGAGCTGGGCGTCAGCGAGATCGTCCTGGGAAATCGGAAGGTTTTCACGGGAATCGTGCGCGACATCAGCGAGCGGAAGCGCGAGGAGCAGATGCGCCAGGCCAAGGACGAGGCCGAGGAAGCCAACCGGGCCAAGAGCCAGTTTCTGGCGAACATGAGCCATGAACTGAGGACGCCGCTGAACGCCATCATCGGGTACAGCGAGATCATGCTCGAAGAAATTGAAGACCGGCCCAGCGCCGCTCAGCGCGCGGCGGACATCGAGAAAATCCGCGGCGCCGGCAAACAACTGCTGTCGCTCATCAACGATATTTTGGACCTGTCCAAGATCGAGGCCGGCAAACTGCACCTGGTGCTGGAAGAGTTCGACGTGGCGGCGGTCGTGCGCGAAGCGGTGACGACGATCGAGCCGCTAGCGCAAAAGACGGGGAATCGACTCGAAGTGACCTGCCCGCGCGACATCGGCTTTATGCACAGCGACGTGATCAAGGTGCGGCAAATCCTGCTGAATCTCTTGAGCAACGCGATGAAGTTCACCGATCGCGGGACTGTGAAGCTGACCGTAGCCCGAGAAGCGCACAGCGAAGGCGACTGGCTGACATTCACGGTCAGCGACACCGGGATGGGAATGACAAGCGAGCAGTTGGGGAGACTGTTTCAGGCATTCTCGCAGGCGGATGAGAACATTTCCGTAAAGTTCGGCGGCACCGGCCTGGGGCTGGCGATTTCCCGGCGGCTGTGCGTGATAATGGGGGGAGATATCACGGCCCAGAGCGAGGCGGGGACAGGGTCGGTGTTTCGCGTGCTCCTGCCGGCGGCGGTTTATGCGCACAAGCCACATATCCCTGTGAAAACCGAATAGAGGCGAGGTGCGCGGACAGCTCCGTGCGCGGACACCTCCTGGATTGACGGAAGAACTTTTTGCCGCTGAAATTTTCACGCCTGCTCGGGCGTGGAAGTCAAAGCCGGTGATATCGCTGCCCCGGAGGCTTCATTCAATCGCCGGAACCTTCTCGCGGCTAATGCCATGATTATCTTGTACAAAATCACCGGCGCAGAAAGCGCCGCAACTGCGGCCAGCCACGTTTCCACAGATTGCACCAACATGCCCCAAGGGTCGGGGATCATGGGGTAAGGATACCGATCGGCAAGAAGCGAAATCGGCGGATAATGGTGCTTGGGAGGTTGCGGCGGCGGAAACAGGTGCGAAAAAACCGCAACTGCGGCCCCGAGCAGAAGAACGCGTATGATAGACAATTGCTCTTCCACGCTGCGATCCTCGCGCAATTTGAGAATTGCCAGCAAACGGCGCATCGCCATGAAATACAACATCACTACCGCCGCCAGCGGACAGACGTCAATAATCGCGCCGAGTACATAGCCAGTCGCCGTTTGGTCATCCTGGGTCAGAGCCGTGAAACCCGGAATGCGCGCGAATAACGCATACACCCCGTCAATCACATTCATCGGCAGGTCAGAAAACCAGAACGACCCGATCGCCGCGATGCAGCACAGCCACCGAACCGATCGCACCGATTTCAAGTCCCAGGCGCAAAAGGCGGTGTAAAGAATCAGAGCGGCAAAGCCCATTGGAATTGCGAAGGCACAAATCAGCAGTGGACCGTTACCGCCCCAAATCATCATGAACATCTCGACCACGGCGCCCATCGTGCATGCGGCGACGACGACGCACAGGGTGCGAACGAAAAGGCGCGCCAACTGCGACAGATGTCGTCGGGCCATAAACGCCTCGGCCAGAGTGGCAAATCGACAGAATCATTATAGCTGTGCCGCTATAGAGGGACAGGATGGGAGGAGGGTTTTCACGGACCGACGGGAGTTTTTATTGCCGTTGCCGAATCGAAGAGCGTGCGAAACGAGCGCGGATTGATAATATGGAACGCATAAGTCTTCTTTAATGG
This sequence comes from Tepidisphaeraceae bacterium, assembly GCA_049511115.1. Taxonomy (GTDB): domain Bacteria; phylum Planctomycetota; class Phycisphaerae; order Tepidisphaerales; family Tepidisphaeraceae; genus JBEKYH01. The sequence goes on from JBEKYH010000022.1 coordinate 8,223, forward strand.
CGGGATTCGGCCATGCCGGTGCGCGGCAGACAAAGACCCTCAGAGCCCAGGCCCCGTAACCGCGATTTGTCGGTCGCGCGGCGTGCGGCTGCCGTTGGGCGGATTCAAAAGCTGGGCCGACGGCTCAGCCTCGGTAGCATTAAGATCAAGGAGTTGGTTGCTGAGGGGCGAAAATGAGCTAAGGAGGTGGGCATTGTCCACAAAATGAAAGGCGGTGGGCGATGCCCACCCTACATATTGAATTCGCGGCGTGCCACAATAATTTTCGCCGCCTCGTGTGGCGAAAATCGGCAGTTCTCACTTCGCTACCTTCCGTTGCCCCTTCCCCTTGGTCTTCGGCTGCCAAATGCGCGTGCGCTGATCGTTCTCCGTCACCTCGGGCTGCCACGAACTCCCAGGCCGGATCGTCGGCAGGCCCTGGAGTTCGTTGATCTTGTCCCGCAACTGCGCCGCCCGCTCAAATTCCAATCCCGTTGCGGCTTCGAGCATTTCTTTCTTCAATAGCGCGATCAGTTCGGTTTGATCAAGCTGCTGTTCATTCAGCTTCACGGCTTCCGCAGCGGTGCGGCGCGCCTTTACGTCGGCTTCGATGCCGTCGCGGATGGCGCGCTGGATGGTCGTCGGGGTGATGTTGTGGTCCACATTATACTGGATTTGCAGTTTACGGCGCCGGTTGGTTTCGTCCATGGCCACCCGCATCGCCGGCGTAATCGCGTCGGCGTAGAGGATCACTTTGGAATTTACGTTTCGCGCTGCGCGGCCGATGGTCTGGATCAACGACGTTTCGCTCCGGAGGAAACCTGCCTTGTCCGCGTCGAGAATGGCCACCAGCGAAACCTCCGGTAAATCCAGGCCTTCGCGCAGCAGGTTGATGCCGACGAGGACGTCGAAGTCGCCCTTGCGGAGGTCGTTGAGGATTTCGACGCGCTCGAAGGTTTGAATCTCGCTGTGCAGGTAGCGGCCGCGGATGCCGGCCTCCTGGATGTAGGTCGATAAATCCTCGGCGAGGCGCTTGGTGAGCGTGGTGACGAGAACGCGCTCGCCATTGTGGGCGCGGAGGCGGATCTGTTCCAGCAGATGCGGCACCTGGCCTTGCGCCGAATGCACTTCGATTTCCGGATCAACCAGCCCGGTGGGGCGGATGACCTGTTCGATAATGGCCGGCGAATCGCCCCCGGCGACCGTGGAACGGCATTGCTCCATTTCGATTTTGCCGGGAGTCGCGCTGACGTAGATCACCTGATCGATCGCCTGGGCAAATTCCTCGTACTTCAACGGGCGATTATCCAGCGCGCTGGGGAGGCGAAAGCCATGCTCCACAAGCACCAGCTTCCGCGCGCGGTCGCCATTGTACATGGCCTTGATCTGCGGCAGCGTGACGTGCGATTCATCGACAATCAGCAGAAAATCCTTGGGGAAATAGTCGAGAAGCGTATATGGCTTTTCGCCGGGCTTGCGGCCGTCGAGGTGGCGGCTGTAGTTCTCGATTCCCGAGCAGACTCCGACTTCCTGGATCATTTCGATGTCGTATTTGGTGCGGGCCAACAGACGCTGGGCTTCGAGCAGTTTGCCTTCGCCGCGCAGGCGCATGGCCTGCAAATCCAGCTCTTCCTTAATCGACGCGACGGCGGACTCGACGCGATCCTCGGGCATTACGTAGTGAACGGCGGGGTAGATGAAGACCTGGTCGTGGCTCATCAGCGTTTCGCCGGTCAGGGGATTGATGGCGTCGATGCGCGTGACTTCGTCGCCAAAGAATTCGATGCGATACGCGAATTCCTCATAGGACGGATGAAGCTCCACAACATCGCCGCGCACGCGGAAGGTGGATCGCTTGAAATCCATGTCGTTGCGGGCGTATTGCAGTTCCACCAGTTTTTTCAGCATCTCATCGCGGTCAATGGCCTCGCCCTTGCGGATGGGAATGACCGACTGTTTGTAATCCATCGGCGAGCCGAGCCCGAAGATGCACGAGACGCTGGCCACCAGCAGCACATCGCGGCGGCTCACGAGATTGCTGGTGGCGGCGAGGCGCAGGCGATCCAGATCATCATTGCGGCTGGCGTCCTTCTCGATGTAAATGTCGCGCTGCGGGATGTAGGCCTCAGGCTGGTAGTAGTCGTAATAGCTCACGAAATAGCCGACGGCGTTGTGAGGAAAGAGTTCCTTGAATTCACCATAGAGCTGGGCGGCCAATGTCTTGTTATGGCTGATGACCAGCGTCGGCCGATTGATGCGGGCCACGGTATGGGCCATGGTGAAGGTTTTGCCGGAGCCGGTGACGCCCATGAGGGTCTGGAATTTCCGCCCCGATTGGATGCCGGCCGTCAATTTATCTATGGCCTGGGGCTGATCGCCTTGCGGGGAATAGGGGCTGACGACTTGGAAATCGGGCATCTGATTCGCTCCAGCGTTGGAAACGGGGCATTATATGCGCTGGAGCGCGAGTTGGCTGCGGGACGAAGAGGAATGAACGCTGAGGCGCCGAGGCGCTGAGGAAGAAAATGCGGAGGTGAATACATGAGTCGGTTGAACCTCAATCTTCCTGACGACATAGCTGCCGTGCTGGCACAGGAGAGCAGCAAAGCCGGCTGCACGCCCGAGGAGATGGCTGTGGACTTGCTCAAGCGAGCGCTGGCGATCCGACGATTTCGGTCTGTGCGAAAATCGCTGTTGGAGGCGCTGGGCGATGATGCACCCGAATCAGACGACGATATTTTTAGGAGGGTTTCCTAAAATCCATCCCGTTGCACCGCATCTCGAAAATCCCGCAGGCCCTCCTGCCACGGCCGCATCGGGTGGCCGGTGGCTTGGGCGTAGGGGTGGATGTCCAGGACGGTGTAGGGGGGGCGGACGGCCGAGTCGGGTTTCATTTGCCGCCACTGGTCGCTGGTGAGCGGTGCGACCTGGTTGGGCAAGCCGAATTCGTTGATCGCGGCTTGGGCGAAGTCGCGCCAATTGGTCTGTCCGGCGTTGGTGACGTGCCAGATGCCGCGGGCGTTGGCGTTGAGCAAGGCCAGGATCGCTTCGGCTAAATCGGGGGCGTAGGTGGGGGAGCCGAATTGATCAGCAACGACGGCGAGCGGTTTGCCGGCGCGGGCGGCGGTGACCATGGTGCGGGGGAAATTGCCACCGTGGCGGCCATAGACCCAGGCGGTGCGCACGATGAGCCAATCCGCCGGGGCATGGTGTTGCAACTCGGTTTCACCGAGCAGTTTGGATTGGCCATAGGCCTGAATCGGATTAACCGCATCATCGTCGCGGTAGGGGCGGCGGAGCTTGCCGTCGAAAACGAAATCCGTGCTGACATGCACCAGGCAGGCGCGATCGCGCGCGCACAAAGCGGCTAATTTTCCCACAGCATGGCCATTGATCGCGTCGGCTTTTTCGCGCTCCTTTTCGCAGAGATCAACTTTCGTGTGCGCGGCGCAGTTCAGGACGAGCGTCGGTTTTAGTTCGGCGAAGACGTTGGTTAGTTGGGCGCCGTCGGTGATATCGAGCTGCGCGTGCGACAGAGCGGTGGGGTTGTCGCCGCGATCGTGCAGCAGGTCGGTCAAAGCGTGGCCGAGCATTCCGCCGCCGCCGGTGACGAGGATGGAATCGTAGAGGCTCATGTTTAGTCGCCTGAGGCGGCCAGTTTTTGCAGGGCGTCGCCGACGACGCGGAAGACGGTCCAATCGTCCATGGGGATGGCGCCGAGTTTTTTGTAGAAGCCTATTGCCGGCGCGTTCCAGTCGAGGACGGCCCATTCCAATCGGCCGCAGCTGCGCGCGACGGCGAGTGCCGCGACTTCGCGCAGGAGGGCGCGGCCGACGCCTTTGCCGCGAAACTGGGGGCGGACGAAAAGGTCTTCCAGGTAAATTCCAGGGCGGCCGACGAAGGTGGAATAGTTCGGGAAAAACAGGGCGAAACCCGCAGGCTGCTGTTGGAAAAACGCGATGCGAATTTCAGCGCCGGTCGGTTTGCCATCGGCGCTGAAGAGAGTTTCTCGCAGCGATTGCTCGGTGGCGGTAATGGTATGGTCGAGATGCTCATACACCGCCAATTCGCGGATGAACGCGAAAATCAGCGGCACATCGTCAACGACTGCGGGGCGGATTTGGATTGAGGAGGATTCGGTCATGGGCTATTGCTTATCGCCCCGCATACTGCGTTTCATAGTATTTAAGATATTCGCCACTCTTGATGGATCGCCACCAATCCTCGTGTTCATGGTACCACCGAATGGTCGTTTTAATTGCCTCCTCAAACCGGTGCTTCGGCGACCACCCGAGATCTCGCTGCATTTTGCCGGCGTCAATCGCGTAACGCCGGTCGTGGCCGGGGCGGTCTTTGACGTATTGCACGGAGGCGTCCCAGTCCTTGCCCATTTCCTTCAGAATCACCTCGGTGATCCTGCGGTTGGGGATTTCGTTGTTGCCGCCGATGTTGTAAACCTCGCCGAATTTGCCCTTATTCAGCACCGTCCAGATGGCTTCGCAATGGTCTTCAACATACAGCCAGTCGCGGACGTTCATGCCGTCGCCGTAGAGGGGGACTTTCCTGCCCTCAATGAGGTTCGTTACGAAAAGCGGGATCAGCTTTTCGGGGAAGTGGTAGGGGCCGTAGTTGTTGGAGCAGCGCGTGATCAGCACCGGCATATGGAAGGTATGGAAATACGCCCGCACCAGACAATCGCCGGCAGCTTTGCTTGCGCTGTAGGGGCTGTTGGGCGCCAGCGGCGTCTCTTCGGTGAATTTCAAATCCGGCCGGTCTTCGGGCAAGGTGCCATAAACTTCGTCGGTGCTGACCTGCAAAAACTTTTCGACGCCATTGGCCTTGGCCACGTCAAGGAGAATCTGCGTGCCGATGACGTTGGTCTGCATGAACGGCCCGGAGCCGAGGATGCTGCGATCGACGTGGCTCTCGGCGGCGAAGTGGACGACCTCGGTTATGCCGTGATCGGACCAGACGTCCTGAACTTGTTTCGCATCGCAAATGTCGCCGCGGACGAAGGTGAGACGCTCATCGCCGAGAAGATCGGCGAGATTGGCGAGATTGCCGGCGTAGGTGAGCTTGTCGTAGGCGACGAGGCGCAGATGTTCGCTGCCGCCCAGCAGGAGGCGGACAAAATTGGAGCCGATAAAACCGGCCGCGCCGGTGACGAGGATGGTTCGCATTGTTGGCTTCCAGGGTGAAACTTGATGCCCGGCGCGCTGGCGCGTATGGTACGGCACTCCTTATGGAACTAGACAAACTCTACAACGGCGATTGCATTACCGGAATGGCCCAAATCCCGCAAGGCAGCATCGATCTGGCCTTTGCCGATCCCCCCTTCAATATCGGCTACAAATACGACGTGTATGAAGACCGCCTCGCAGCCGATCAATACCTGAATTGGACCAAAGAATGGGGCAAGGCACTCGTCCGCACCCTCAAACCCGACGGCACCTTCTGGCTTGCCATCGGCGATGACTTCGCCGCGGAGCTAAAGCTCCTGTTTCAGCGCGAACTGGGGCTGTCCTGCCGGAGTTGGGTGATCTGGTATTACACGTTCGGCGTCAACTGCAAATTCAAATTCAGCCGCAGCCACACGCATTTGTTTCACTTTGTGAAGGATCCGAAGAAGTTTACGTTCAACCGGGATGACATTCGCGTGCCGTCGGCGCGGCAGTTGGTTTATGGGGATAAGCGGGCGGAACAAAAGGGCCGAATTCCGGACGATACGTGGATTTTGCGGCCGCAGGATGCGCCGGAAAGTTTCACGGCGGATGAGGACGTCTGGTATTACTCGCGGGTCTGCGGCACGTTCAGTGAGCGCGCCGGCTGGCATGGGTGCCAGATGCCCGAGCAGGTGCTGGGGAGGATCATCAAGGTTAGTTCCGGCCCAGGCGATACGGTCCTCGATCCCTTCGGCGGCAGCGGGACCACGCTGGTTGTGGCGAAAAAGCTAGGCCGACGATTCATCGGATTTGAGTTATCCAAGGACTACGCCAAAAAAGCCGAAGCGCGGCTCAAGAACACGGTGCCAGGTCATCGGCTGGATGGACCTGAAGATCCACTTGCCTCAGCTCCCTCAACCGCCAACGGCCGACGGCTGGAGAAGGTTGTCTTGGGAGCCCCCCAGAAATCGAAACCTCGCAAGAAATCTGGCAAGCAGGCCGAACCGGCTTTGCAGTTTCCCACCCTTGAACTCTTAAACTCTTGAACCCTCGTACCTACCCCGCCCGCTCCTTATTCGTCCCATTCTTCGCCACGGTGTTGCACGCCTGCAAATAAAAATCGATATTCTCCCCCGCATCCGCCCAGAAGCCGTGGACTTTGTCCGCGGTCATTTCGCCGCGGTCAATGTAGGCGTTGTTCACGTCGGTGATTTCCAATTCGTTCCGCGCCGAAGGTTTCAACGTGCGAACAATCTCAAACACTTTGTTGTCATAAAAATAAATGCCGATCACGGCCCAATCACTCTTAGGTTCCTTGGGCTTTTCCACAATGCGGACAACCCGGTCGCCTTCGATCTCCGCTACCCCATAGGCTTTGGGATTAGCAACCTGACTCAGGAGAATCTTCGCCCCCTGCCCCTGGTGGCGGAATTTCTTGCAGGCGTCGCGAATCGTGTATTCCAGAATGTTGTCGCCGAGGATCAGGCAGATGCTGTCGCCGCCGGCGAAATGCTCGGCCAGTCCGAGCGCCTGGGCGATGCCTCCGGCGCCGTCCTGGTAGGTGTAATTGAGATTCGTAAGGCCGAATTCTCGGCCATTTCCCAGCAGGCGGATAAAATCGCCGGCGTTGTTGCCGCCGGTGACGAGGAGGACTTCATCGATGCCGGCCTTTGCCATGCACTCGATGGGGTAAAAAATCATCGGCTTGTCATAGACGGGGAGAAGGTGCTTGTTGGTCACCTTGGTGAGGGGAAAAAGCCTGGAGCCGGTGCCGCCGGCCAGAATTACGCCTTTCATTCGGTTGCTCCAATTGATGTTCAGGTCAAGACAGCCAGGCTTTTGGCGGATTTGGGTAGATCGAAGCTCATGTTTTCCTCAACCAGCGTGCGCGATTCCACGAGCCCGTGGAATTCCATGACCAGCCGTTCAATCAGCCCATCCACCAGATGCTCTGGCGCGCTGGCCCCGGCTGTCACGAGAACCGTCTCAATGCCGTCAAACCAGCCCGGGTCCAACTCTGATTCATCGTCAATCAGATAAGCCGGCTTTCCCGTCGCGGCGGCGGTTTCCACCAGCCGCAGGCTGTTCGAGCTGTTTTTGCTTCCGATAACCAGCACCAGATCGGCTTCGGGGGTCAAAACCGTCACGGCCTTCTGCCGATTCGTTGTCGCGTAGCAGATGTCGTCCTTAGCCGGATGGCGAATGCGCGGGAAGCGGCGCTTGAGCGCGTCCACGACGATTTGCGCATCAAAAAGGCTCAGGGTCGTTTGCGTGACGAAAGCCACTTTGGATTCATCCTGCAATTTCAGCTTCTCAACCTCTTCGGCCGACTCGACCACGATGATGCGGTCGGGGGCCTCCCCGACGGTGCCGACGGCCTCGTCGTGATTGCGGTGGCCGACGAAAAGGATGGTGTATCCGTCGCGGGCATAACGCAGGACTTCCATATGCACTTTGGTGACCAGGGGGCAGGTGGCATCCACTTCAATCAGTTGCCGCGCCTTGGCGGCGGCGCGTACCTCCGGCGATATGCCATGAGCGCTGTACACAACTACTGATCCATCCGGCACTTCCCGCACATCATCGACGAATACGACGCCCCGGTGGCGGAAGCCGTCCACGACATGTCGGTTATGCACGATCTCGTGATACACATAGACCGGCGGCCCCTTGAGGGCCAGGACCTGATCGACGCACTCCAGCGCCATGTTGACGCCAGCACAAAAACCGCGCGGATTTGCAAGGATTATCTTCATAGTTGACCCGGCAAGGATCGTACCGGGGAAGGGGGATGTCGTCCACAGGCTAAAGCAACGGTCACGAACTGACGGCGAAGGGGCTTGATTTGGCGGCCGTGAGGCTGCCGTCGGCGGCTTTGAGTTTGTAGGTCCCGGCGAGGTTCAAAGTGATGTCATCGAAGGTCGCTGCTCCTCCATCGGCGGCGATGGTGAGCGTGCCTCCGAGGATGGCGCTGGCTGGGCCTTTCTTAATCGAGAGGACTACATCGGAGGCGTCGGTCGAGACGAGATTGCCGAATTGATCTTCGACATCGACGACGATCGGAGGAGAGATTGCGGTGTTGGTCGTTACGCTGCTCGGCTGCACGCTAAACGCCAGCTTACTCGCGGCGGCGGCGCTGACCGTGAACTTGGAAGATTTGGCGGCAGTAAGCGTCCCGTGCGTGGCTGTCAATTTGTACTTGCCGGCCGTGTCCAAAAGTACATCGCTGAAGGTGGCCACGCCGGTTTGGGCAGCCGCTGTCAATGTTCCATTGAGGACGCTGCCGGCGGGGCCGCTCTTGATGGCGAGGGTTACTTTGGCGCTGCTGGTGGTGACGAGATTGCCGAATGGATCCTCCACATCCACGGTGATGGCCGGCGCGATCGCCGAACCGGCGGCGACGTTGGCTGGTTGCTGGGCGAAGACAAGTTGGCTGGCGGCCGCGGAGCTGATGGTAATGGCGCCGGAAATCACTGTGGTCAGACCCGTCGCTGTGGCCTTGAGCGTGTAGGCGCCTGCGACGTCGAACATGATGTTGCTGAAAGTCGCCACGCCCTTGGCGGCGGTCACGGTGGCCGTTCCGATGATCGCGCCGCCGCTTGGGCCGCTCTTGATCTTGAGGGTGATGGCCGGCGTCTCGCCGGACATGACGCTGCCGCTGGAGTTGACCACGTCCACAACGATGGCCGGCATAAGCGCCGAGCCAGCCGTCGCCGTTGTCGGCGTGGTCTTGAACTGCAGGGACGGGGCCGCAGTGCTCAAATTGGGGTAGCTGTTCCCACCACTGCTGCCTCCGGCCAGACCGACGCCGCCATCGGCACCCTTATCGCCGGTTTTGCCCTTCTCGCCCTCTTCACCGGCGGTGCCGGCGTGACCGTTCGCGCCGGCGCCATTGCCCGCGTAACCCGAGTGCCCGCCGGCGCCGCCAGCGCCTGCCGAGCTGGCCGCGCCGCCAGCGCCTGTCGCGCCTCCCGGCCCGGCGTGCACCGTGCCGGTGTAGGTCGTAGCCGAGCCGAGGACGAACTGACCCGACGTTACATAAATACTTCCGCCCAGGGCCGTGCCGCCGGTGCCCGCCGCGCCGCCCTTGCCCCCATCGCCGCCATCACCGCCCGCGCCTCCAGCGCCGCCGTTGCCGCCGTCGCCGCCCTCACCCGAGGCTGCCGCGCCGAGCCCGCCGGTCCCGCCCGCGCCGCCAGCGCCGCCTGCTCCGCCGGCGCGCCCGGTCCCGCCCGTGCCCCCGGCCCCGCCGATTCCGCCGGTAGCTGCATTTGCGGAAAATGCATCGTTCGTGGAATTAACCATACCGCCCAGAACAGCGAGGCCACCTCCGTAGGCATTGCCGCCGAGCCCGGCCTCGCCTCCTTCGCCGCCATCCCCGCCTTGTCCGCCAGCGCCGCCCGCGCCGCCGATCGCCCCATCCTGGCCGTTAGCGCCTCGCAGCCCGACGCCGCCAGAGCCGCCATTGCCTCCCGCCCCACCAGCGCCGCCCGCGCCCGCGGTCCCGCCGGGTCCGCCGCCGCCGCCCGCACCGCCGCCGCCGCCGTCAATGCTATTGGCCGAAATCGTATTGCCGTTGAGAGTGACGTTTCCGGCGGCAACATAAATTGCCCCGCCGGTGGCGTTGCCTCCCGCGCCGCCGGCCCCGCCATCGGCGGCATCGCCGCCATCATCGCCGGCGCCGCCCGCTCCGCCGGTCCCGGGTATTCCTCCGATGCCGCCATCGGCATTGGAATACCCCCCAATGTGCCCGCCGCCGAACGCCTCGCCCGCGTCACCGCCGCGTCCCCCTGCTCCGCCCGCCCCACCCGCGCCGCCAGTGCCCCCTTTGCCGCCATACGCGCCAACGCCTCCAGCTCCGCCGCCACCGCCCTTGAGGGTGTTTGATTTAATGGCATTGGCTTGCAGCGTGACCGTCCCCTGCGCGATATAGATTCCACCGCCGGCCCCATCGCCGCCGCCGCCGCCATCGCCACCGTCTGCGTCATCGGCATCGGCGCCCTTACCACCCTTGCCGCCATCACCGCCCGCGCCTCCAGCGCCGCCCTTGCCGCCGGTTCCCGCCTGGCGACCCGACAATCCGCTGCCGCCGTCGCCCGCGGCTCCCCCCGCGCCGCCATTGCCACCGTGGCCCCCGTTTTGGCCGCTGAAAGATTGGCTCCGCCCGGGGGTTCCGCTGCTGCCGGCGAACTTTCCACCCTCCCCGCCTCTGCCGCCGTTCCCGCCGCTCGCCGTGTTGTTGTTGATTTTCGACTTACTGATTGTCAATTCCCCGGCCGCGACGTAAATGCCACCGCCGTTCCCATCGGCGCCGTCGCCGCCGTCGCCGCCCTTACCGATGGACGCGCCGAAGGCGTCTTCGCCATCGTCCCCGTTGTCGCCCTTGTCTCCAGGCTCGCCGTCGCCGCCTTTTTCTCCGCTGGCGCCGACGGCTCCGGGCGCGCCCGCGGCGCCGCTAACGCCCACACCCGCGGTTTCTTCCGCCGGTGAGTCAGGCCTGATGCCAGCGCCGCCAGCGCCGCCGCCGCCGCCGGTAACCGAATTGCGGGTGATCGTGCTGCCGATGAGCGTGAGGCTTCCCGCAGCGAGATAAATGCCGCCGCCATCAGCTTCGTGGCCGTCCTGGCCGTTGCCGCCGTTGAGCTGATTAGCCGTGCCCGCCGCGCCGGCGGCGCCCGCCGAACCGTTCGCCTGACAACCGGTGACGGCCACGTTGCTGAGCGTGACCTGTCCTCCATCAATGAGAATCCCGCCGCCCAGCGCCGCGTCGCCGCCTTGCGCTCCGCCGCTCGTGGCGCGGCCGCCCGAAATGGCCAGATTTTCCAACACGACTTTCGTGCTGGATCCCTCGATCTGAAAAATGCGGTCTGCCCAGGTAGACACGTCGGCGGGTTGAATGATGGTGGCGCTTCCGACTGCGCCGGCGATGATGAGCGTCTTGGTGGCTATGGCGGAGTCACCGTTTTCGATGACGATGTTGCCGGCACTGGTGTCCGTCAGAGAAAAAATCCCCGCGCCCAGATTGATCGTATTGCTCGCGTGGGAGTTGCTGTCGGCCGCGGCGATCGCAGCACGCAGACCCGCATCACCGGCCCCGGCTGAAAGATTGACCGTCGATAACAGCAGCCGCTGTTGCAGAGGTTCAAGAAAGACCTGACCGCGTTGCGGTTTCCGCTTCATTTGCACTTCACCCATCCGCCCCTTTGCGGTTTTTAGCTCGATTTTGGAGAGATGTCAAATACGTGCGAAGGCGCGCACGGTTCGCTGAGTGCGGTTTTCAGGAGACGATGGTGAAGGGGCTTGATTTGGCGGCGGTAAGGCTGCCGTCGTCGGCTTTGAGTCGATAGCTGCCGGCGAGATTCAACGTGATATCGTCGAATGTCGCGGCTCCTCCAGCGGCGGCAATCGTTAGCGTGCCGCCGAGGATCGCGCTGGCCGGGCCTTTCTTGATGGAGAGCACGACGTCGGAGTCGTCCGTGGAGACGAGATTACCGAATTGATCCTCGACATCGACGACGATGGGTGGAGCGATTGCCCTGTTTATGGCTGCGATACTGGGCTGGACGGCAAAGGCCAGTTTGTTAGCGGCGGCGGGGGATACAGTAAATCGAGTGGATCTGGCGGCGGTCAAAGTCGATTGACTGGCTTTCAATCTATATGACCCAGCGGTATCCAACAACACATTGCTGAACGTCGCGACGCCGCCTTGGGCGTGGGCGGTGAATTTGCCGCTGAGCGCGCCGCCTGAGGGACCGGTTTTGATCGCCAGGGTTACTTTTGCTGTATCCGTTCCGATCGTATTTCCAAAAGCATCCTGCACGGCGACGGTGATGGCGGGGGAGTTCGCTTGTCCGGCAATGACGTTCGACGGCTCCTGGACAAAAACCAATTTGCTCGCCGCCGCTGGAGCGACCGTGAACTTCACGGATTTTCCCGAGGTAAGCTGCGTGCCGGAGACGAGAAGCTTGTAAGTCCCAGCGGTTGTAAATGTGATGCCCTTGAATTTCGCCACGCCATTGACGGCGGTGACGGTGGTCGTGCCGCCGATGGTCGCGCCGGTCGGGCCGCTCTTGATGGAAAGGGTGACTGCGGAATCGTCGCCGGTAAGGATTGCGCCGCTAGAACTTTCAACGGACACATTGAACTTCGCCATGGCGAGTCCGGCCGTGGTACTGACCGGTTGCTTAGTGAATTTGAGCGAACCGGAGATAAACATCCCCGTGCCGGAGGTGATGCCCGCCAAACCGATCCCGCCGAGTTGACCTTCGCCGCCCGTGTCGCCGTCGGTCCCGGCGGGGCCTTTGTTCCCGTCCGTCCCTCGAGTTCCGCTTACCAAAGTTGGCGTGCCGCCGAGACCAGCGAACGGCGCCTCGCTGGCGACGCCGCCATCGCCGCCGGCGCCGCTGGTGCCTGCGCCTCCGCCGTCGCCGGCGGCGAGTTTGCCGGTATCGGCGGCGGGCGAAGTCAGGGTGAGTTGGCCGGTCGATACGAAAATGCTGCCGCCCAGGGCCGACCCGCCCCCGCCGCCCGTGCCGCCATCGCCGCCATCGCCGCCGTTACCGCCATCGCCACCGGTGCCGCCATTTCCGCCATTTCCGCCTGTGAAACCAACTCCGCCATAGCCCCCGGTGCCGTCGCCGCGCGGGCTGCCAAATCCCGCGCTGCCGCCTTTTCCGCCCGCGCCACCGACGCCGCCGCGGCCGCCCCCGACACCTGCCGCTGAGTTACTCGCGAA
>JBEKYH010000023.1:0-20999 GCA_049511115.1 Tepidisphaeraceae bacterium
CCCTGGTGCGCCTCGCCCGCGACCCGCTCGCCGCTCATCGCGCCGCCTGGATCGCCTCGCCCGACGATCCGCGCGGACTATCCCTTCTCCCCGGCCTGATAACTGCCGACAGGCTCACCGACGCCAAGGCCGTCAGCCTCATCACGCGCCTCTCTCCGCCGCCGCGCTCGTTGCGCGTGCCGCATTTTGGGCGCGTCTCCGCCGTGCGCACCGATCTGCGCGAGCCGGCCGATCACGAGCGCGGCAACGGCGAATTCAGCGACGTTCCCGACGCGGGCGTGGATTTCACGGTAAGCGTTGACGGCCAGTGCATGGAGCCGCGCTACGAAAGCGGCGAGCGCGTCGGCTGCTCCATCCGCCGCTGGGAACGGGAAGGTTTTGTCTGGGGGAAAGACTACTGGATCCGTTTCACCGACGGCCAGACGACTCTGAAGCGCGTGCGCCCCGACCCGCGGCACAAGGAGCGGTTCATCTGCGCGCCCGTGAATCCCAAGGCAAAGCCGTTCTCGCGCCGCAAGGCCGACGTGGAAAAAGCGGCGCGGGTGCTGGTGGTGATTTCGGGGTGAAGTCTGGTTCTTTAAGTCACCGTCAGGGTGAATTGCTGAGTGGCCTGCGTAGTACCACCGATTTCGGCGATCAGCGTCAGCGCATACGTGCCGGCGCTTCCTGCCGCGGGGGTGCCGTAGAGCAGGCCCGTGCCGTTGCCGTTGTCAACGAAACTGATTCCCGCAGGCAACGCGCCGGATTCCAGAAGACCCTCGGCCGGTGACCCGGTTGTGTTGATCGTGAAACTGGCCGCGTTCCCGGTGGTGAACGTCGTATTGATCGACGACGTGTTTTCGGCGGCCGCGCCAGGGGTCCCGGAAATCGTGGCCGTGCCGTTCCCGTTATCCTTGAATGCAGCCCACGCCGGGAGAATGCCGCTCTCGGCAATGCTGCCGACGGGAAAGCCGGTTGTGGTTACGGTAAACGATCCCGCCGCACGCTCCTACACGACCGTCAGCGTAAAAGTCTGCGTGGCGTTCGGGCCCACGCCGTTGTCGGCGGTGAGAAGGAGGATATACGTTCCGGCCGACGACAAGCCCGGAGTCCCCGAAATCGTGGCGGTGCCGTTGCCATTGTCGAGGAAGCTCACGCCGGCTGGCAGCGCGCCGACCTCGGTCAAAACGTCGGTGGTGGGGATGCCGCCACTTGTCGTGAGCGCGAACGCGCCGTCTGGACCAAAAATTGGAGTGGGTACCGGGCCATTCGTGTCAACAGAGAACGACCCCGGCGTGCCAACCGAAAACGTGGCGCCGGCAGCGCTGAAAATTGAAGGCGGCTGGTCGACGGTCAACATAAACACCTCCGTCGCGCTTGCCGCGCCGCCATAGTCCGCGTCGATATACAGTCCGTAAACTCCGCCAGTCGAGGGCGCTGGAGTGCCGGACAGCGTGGCCGTGCCGTTGCCATTATCAACGAAGGAAATGCCCGCGGGAAGTTCGCCCATCTCGCTCAGCGTCGGGATGTTTCCCGTGCTGCTGTTCGTCGTAATGATGAAGGATCCGGCTTGACCAGTGGTGAAGGTCTCACCGGCGCTGGTGATATTCGGCCCCGCATTTACGTTCAGGTGAAAATTCTCCGTGGCGTCCGGAGCGATTCCATTGTTGACCTCGATATTCAGCAGGTATTGGCCGCCGGCTGATATCGCAGGCGTGCCGGAGAGCGTGGCCGTGCCATTCCCGTTGTCTTGAAATGAAATGCCGGCGGGCAGCTCGCCGGTTTCTGTGATGGCGGCGATTGGCATGCCGGCGGTGGTGATAGTGAAGGTTGCGGGCGAGCCCGCGGTGAAGGCCGCCGAGGCGCCGCTTGTGATGACCGGCGGATCTCCTACGACGAGCGTGAAAATCTGCGTGGCGTTGGGAGCAACTCCATTGTTGACGGTGAAGTTCAACGTGTATGTGCCAATGGCCGAGAAATCAGGGGTCCCCAAGAGCGTGGCGGTGCCGTTGCCGTTGTCGTGAAATGCAAGGCCGGCGGGCAGCGACCCGGTTTCCGTGATGGCGCCGACGGGCAGCGCGCTTGTGCGCACTGTGAACGATGCGGCTTCGCCGGCGGCGAATGTGGTTGTCGCCGCGCTGGTGATTGACGGCGCTCCGTCCACGGTCAGCGTAAACGCCTGGACGCCGTTGGGGGCGATGCCGTCGTCAGCGGTAATCTGTATAACGTAGGTTCCGTCCGTGCCGGCGGCGGGTGTGCCCCCGAGTGTGGCGGTTCCGTTTCCGTTGTCGCCGAATCCGACGCCGGCGGGCAGGGCGCCAAGCGCTGTAAACGAAGCCGGGTTGTCCGGGAAGCCTCCGGGCGTCAAGATGGTGAATGACCCATCCGGTCCGAAGCTGGTTTGGGGAAATCCGTCGGTCGTGCTCACAATCGTGAATGATCCCGCCGCGCCAACCGTGAACGTTGTGGCGGCACTGCTGACGAAAGCCGCCGGCTGATCGACGGTCAGTAAAAACGTTTGCGATGCATCGGGCGTAACACCGTTACTTGCGGTAACCGTCACTCCGTAAACCCCGCCGGTCAACGACGCGGGAACTCCAGACAGCGTTGCGGTGCCATCGCCGTTATCGACGAAGCTGACGCCGGCCGGCAGCGTGCCGATCTCTGTTAGGGCCGGCGTGATCGGTATGCTGCTGGTCGTCGTAAAAGTGAATGATCCTGCCACACCGCTTGTGAAAGTCGTGCCGTTGCTATCGCTGATGTTTAACGCCTGATCCACCGTCAAAGTAAAGGCTTGTGAGACATCAGGCTTGACGTTGTTACTCACGGTTAAACTCAAGGGGAATGAACCCCCGACAGCGGTCAGGGGGACCGTTCCGGAAATCGTCGCGGTCCCATTGCCGTTGTCCTGAAATGCCAGGCCGCTGGGAAGGGCGCCGTTCTCGGTGATAACGGAGTAAGGGAAACCGGTGGTCGTTATGGTAAATGATCCGGCGTTTCCAGCAGTAAAAGTCGTGGCGGCGCTGCTGGTGATCACCGGAGAGTGGCCAACCGACAGCGTAAACGCTTGTGAAGCGTCTGGCGCGACCCCATTACTCGCGGTGAGATTCAGGATGTATATTCCGCCGTCGGACGCGGGTGCATTTCCGTAGATTGTCGCCGTGCCGTTGCCATTGTCTTGAAACCTGAAGCCGGCGGGCAGTATGCCGGTTTCTGTCAGTCGCGGGTTCAGCGGCAGGCTGCCGCCCGTCGTAACGGTGAATGACCCGGCGACACCGGTCGTGAAGCCGGCGCCTGGCGCGCTGTCAATCGACGGCGCGTCGCCGATCGTCAATTTGAATGCCTGCCTCGCGTTCGGCTTCGCTGGATTCTTAGCGGTAAGATTCAAAATGTACGTCCCAAAGACATTTTCCGCCGGCGTGCCCGATATGGTAGCGGTGCCGTTGCCATTGTCGCGAAATGAAATACCGGGCGGCAGGGCGCCTTTTTCCGTGATAGCGCTGCTCGGGAAGCCAGTGGTGGTAACGGCAAATAATTCCGCGCCCCCAGGGGGGAACGTGGCCGCGGCATTGCTCGTGATGGCCGGCGCCTGATCAACGCTCAACGTCAGAGTTTGCAACGCGCTGGCGGCTATGCCGTTGTTCGCCGTCACTTCGAGGACGTAGCTTCCCGTGGCGGCTGCCGCAGGTACGCCGGAAATTGTCGCGGTGCCATTGCCATTGTCGACAAAAGTCAGTCCGGCCGGCAGTGAACCAGCCTCGCCGATCTGGGCAATGGGAAATCCCTTTGCTCGGATAGTAAACGCGCCGGCCTCGCCGACGGCGAACACCGTGCTGTCAGCGCTTTTAATCGCCGGCGACTGATCAACCGTTAGCGTAAACGGTTGTCGCTTGTAGGGCTTATTGCCACTCTTCGCGACCACCGACAAAACATAAACCCCCGCTGTCCCAGCAGTCGGCTGACCGCTAATAACCGCGTTGCCGTTGGGTTTCGCGGTCCAGACCAGCCCGCTCGGCAGCGCTCCCGACTCTTGAAGCGTGCCGATCAACGACTCACCCGACTTGATGACTGTCCGCTGAGCTACACCCACCTCGAATGTCGCCGAGTCGGCGCTCAGAAAACCTGTTATACCGGGGGTCGTTGCCGCGGCGCTCAGCAGGTTCCGAGTTTCCAGCGTCTGCATGACAGCCGGACAGGGTGATATCCCGCGCCGTCTGGCCGCCATTCTTAAATTCTGATTCGTCGGCGACCCTCTACCATTTACCACTGATTGGCGAGTAAACATCTGCGCCTCCGGAACTTACGGCGACTTCCTCCGTTTGCTCGCGTGCGTGAAACGCAAAAGCGCGGACAACGTGCAGTATTATTCGTGGTGTCCTGTGACTCGCGGCAACTCAATTCCAGATTTTTTTGGAGGAAAATGAGAATTGTTGATGCGGCGCCCGATGACGTGATCTTCCAAACCGTCGCGGCACGAGCGGCGCCCGCGCAATTTCTGCCATACGCTCCTACATGACCGTCAGCGTAAAAGTCTGCGTGGCGTTCGGGGCCACACCGTTGTCGGCGGTGAGAAAAAGGATGTAAGTTCCCACGGAAGATAACTCTGGGGTTCCAGAAATCGTGGCGGTGCCGTTGCCGTTGTCGAGGAAGCTCACGCCGGCCGGCAGCGCGCCGACTTCCGTCAATGCGGAGTCAAGCGGGAAGCCGCCGGTTGTCGTAAGGGTGAAGGAACCATCAGCGCCGAATTTGGGGAAGGGAACTCCCGTGATAGTGCTGACCGTGAAAGAGTTCGTCACGCCGGCGGTGAAAGTGGCGGCCGGGCTGCTCACAAACGACGGCGCCTGGTCAACGGACAATTCGAACAGTTGCGTCGCAACCGGCGTAGTGCCGTTGGCCGCGGTAATGCTCACTCCGTAAACCCCGCCGGTCCCCGGCGCGGGCGTACCGGAAATCGTGGCCGTGCCGTCGGCGTTATCAACGAAGGTGACGCCTGGCGGCAGCGCTCCCACTTCCGTCAAAACCGGGGTGATTGGCAGGAGGCTGGTCGTTGCGATGGTGAACGATCCCGCCGCGCCGCTCGCGAACGCGGCCGTGGCGCTGCTGGTAATGGTCAGCACCTGGGTAACCGTCAAGGTAAATCCCAGCACCGCATCGGGCTCGACGCCATTGTTGGCGGTGATGATCAAGGGGTAGGTTCCTCCGACGGTGGATTCCGGCAAATTCGCCGCGATCGTCGCCGTTCCATTCCCATTGTCGGCAAACGTCACGCCGGCGGGGAGCTGGCCGCTCTCGGTAATGGCGGCATTGGGGAATCCGGTCGTCGTGATGGTAAATGACGAGCTCGCGTTCGCGTCGAAATTGATGGCGTCGCCGCTGGTGATGGCCGGCGGCTGATCGACGGTCAACGTCAGCGTCTGCGTAGCCGCCGGCGCAAATCCGTTGCTGACGCTGAGATTTAAGATATAGGCGCCGTCGGCAGACGGCGCCGCAGCGCCGGCGAATGTGGCAGTTCCGTCGTGGTTGTCGGCGAACGTGATTCCGGCGGGGAGCGCGCCGATTTCCGCAATCACCCCATACGGCAGCCCGCTGGTGGTAACCGTAAACGATCCAAGGCTGCCGGTCGTGAATGTCGCCGTTGGGCTGCTGGTGATCGACGGCGGGCCGTCGACATAAAGCGTCAGAGATTGCGCGGTGTCTGGCGCAATTCCATTGCTGGCAGTGATATTCAAGACATACGCTCCGCCGGCGGATGCGGCGGGTGTTCCAGAGATGGTGGCGGTGCCGTCGCCGTTATCCTTGAACAGGAGACCCGAAGGCAGTTTGCCGGCCTCGCTCAGCACCGTCGCGGACGGCACGCCGCCGCTAGTGTTGATGGCGAACGACCCGTCCGCGCCGAACGTGCTCGATGGCGCGGGGTCGTTGGTGCTGACGGTGAACGATCCCGCAGTGACGACTGCGAATGTCGCCGTGGCGCTGCTGAAGAATGCCGGCGGCTGATCCACGGTCAGCACCAATAATTGGGCCGCGTTCGTCGCCGCGCCGAAGTAAGTGGCGGTCAGATACAACCCATAAATTCCGCCGGTCGATGTTGCCGGCGTCCCTGAGATGGTGGCCGTTCCGTCGTCGTTGTCGACGAAGCTGATGCCGTTGGGGAGGTTGCCGATCTCAGCGAGGGCGGGAAGCGTCGATTGCGTGTTGCTCGTTGTCATCGTGAACGTTTCCGCCACACCGACCGTGAATGTCGCCGCGGCGGGGCTGGTGATCGCGAGGGATTGATTCACGATCAGCCTGAAAGCTTGCGTGACCGCGGGCCCGATTCCGTTGTTGACGGCAATCGTCAGGGGATAGCTGATTCCACTCACGCCTGGGTCTGGAATGCCCACGATAATCGCGGTGCCGTTGCCGTTGTCCTGGAAAGTCATTCCACCGGGGAGCGTGCCGCTTTCGCTGATGACGCCGACGGGGAAGCCGGTGGTGGTAATGGTAAATGAACCGGGAACACCCGCTGTAAACGGCGCGGCGCCGGTGCTGGTGATGGATGGCGTTTGCCCGATCGTAAGCGTAAACGCCTGCGTGGCGGCGGGGGCAATTCCGTTGTTGACCGTGATATTCAAGGGGTACACGCCGTCGGCCGAGGCCGTCGCCATGCCGGAGATCGTTGCCGTGCCATTTCGGTTATCAACGAAGGTGATGCCGCCGGGCAGCGCACCGCTTTCGGTGATGACGCCGTTGGGAAATCCGCTGGTGGCAACGGCATACGATCCCAACGTTCCCGCGATGAACGTCGCCGCCGCGCCGCTGGTGATGGCAGGCGGGCCGTCGACGTAGACGGTAATCGTTTGCGTGACGCTGGGCCCAATTTCATTGGTCGCGGTGAGATTCAGCACATAGATTCCCGCTGCCGACGCAGTTGGCGTGCCGGAGATCGTCGCGGTGTTATTGCCGTTATCCTGGAACGTCAGCCCACTCGGCAGCGCACCCGATTCGGTCAAAACCGCGACGCTCGAAGTTCCCGTGTCGGCGTTGATGGTGAATGACCCGGCAACTCCCGCGCTGAACTCCGCGATAGCGCTGCCGGCAAGTAATGGCGCCTGCTCAATGCTGAGGGTGAACGCCTGCGTGGCGACAGGTCCGATGCCGTTGTTGGCGGCGAGATTCAGGATGTAATTTCCCCCGGCCGAAAGCGCCGGCGTGCCGGAAATGGTGGCCGTGCCATTGCCGTTGTCCTGGAATCGAATGCCGGCCGGCAGGGGACCCGTCTCTGTCAATCGCGGATTCAGCGGCAGGCCGGCGCTGGTGGTCACCGCGAATAACCCGGGGTTTCCCGCGATGAACGTCACCGCGCCCGCGCTTTGAAACTGCGGGGGATGCCCGACGGACAACGTAAATGTCTGGTGCGCATTGGGCGCAGCTCCATTCTTCGCCGTGAGCTTCAACGCGTACGTGCCGTAGGCAACCGCCTCTGCGCCGATCGAGAGCATGGCCGTTCCGTCCCCGTTATTCTGGAATGCAATGCCCGGCGGGAGAATGCCCCTCTCGGTAATCGCGCTATTGGGAAACCCCGCCGTGGTGACGGTAAACGATCCAGCGGTTCCCGTTGTGAAAGTCGCTGAGCTGTTACTGGTAATAGCCGGGGCCTGATCGACGGACAGCGTAAAGTTTTGCCGCGCATTGGGCTTGTCGCCGTTGCTGGCGACGAGAGACAAAACATAAACGCCCTCGCTCCCGTCCGCTGGCTGGCCTGTGATTGTCGCCCGTCCATTTCCCTTGCTCGTCCAAACCAGCCCGCTGGGAAGCGCCCCCGTCTCCCGGATGCTCGCGACAGGCGAGCCGCTGGCTTTGATCACAGCCCTTCCCGCCGCGCCGATATCAAAAGTCGCCGAGCCGATGGTGGTAAATAGTGGATGGCCGGCCGCCGCGGCGCTGAGCAGCACTCTCCCTTCCAGCGCCTCCGCGACGGCAGGTGTGTGCAAGGCCCGTCGTTTTGCGTGTTTTCGTGGGAATTCCCGGTTGTGATCGGTTCTCCCAGTTCGCATTGCTTCCGCCAACTTCTGCGCCGATCCGCCACCTGGGCGCCGAAGAACTGCTCACGATCCGATGGGAAAAAAGCTTGGAAAAATGGTACTGCGCCTGCATGGTCATCGCAACCGAAGCCAGCCCCCAATCAGCTTGCCCCGGCTGAAGTGCCAATTCGCCGGAATGGCGTAAAATGGGGTTTATGGCTCGCGAATCACAAGCCGGCTATTTCGCTGGTCCGGTTACTATTGCCGACGCAAAGGGACCGCGCGACCTGCGTAATCAAATCTGGACGGGTAAGGAGAATTGCGAACTGCCCGCCATCGTCGAGACCCAGGCGAGATCCGTTCTACTGATCGAGAAACTCAACATCTTTAAAAGGCTGGTTGAAGACCAATTCCATACGAAGAACGGCTGTTTTCTCGCGTGTGGAGATGGCTATCCAACCAAAGCTTGCCGGCGCCTATTGCGACAGCTTCATGAACGACTTCAGGTTCCGTTTTATGTACTGGCGGATAATGATCCCGCCGGATACTTGTTCTTTTTCCTGATGGCGCGCGGCGCCGCGCGCGTCCAGGGCACGCAGAAAAAGGCGATGGCGATACCCAACGCGTTCTTCTTGGGCATCCGCGCCGGCGACGCTCCGCGGCTTGGTATAGGCAAATCGGTACAGATTGGATTGTGCGATGCAGAGATTAAGCAACTCAATCGCCTGAAGGAAAGTCCGTGGCTGAGGTCAAACTTCCAATGGCAGCAAGAGATCAACGAGCTGCTGACACGCGAAAGTAAGCTGGAAGTTGAGGCCCTTTGCTCGATTTCGACGTCTTTTCTTTCTCATTCGTACCTGCCAGAGAAACTGCAGGCCGGGGGCCACCTTTCGCTGTAGTACCACCACTTTTTGTGGTTTGAAAAACTCAGATTGTCTACGGCAAGAGGGAAATCGCCGCTGGCGCCAACTGACATACAAGGACGAGATTAGGATCAAGACTGATGGCGCGCGATGCAGGTTCGATCGCCCGAACCGAAGGTGTGGCCGCGACTGGTGTCATCGACGCGTGCATTGCGGCCACCGGCCGTTGCATTTGCGCCCGCGCTCGCGCCGGAACGGCGTCCGGCAGCCACGCCCGGAAAACCAGAACCGCGATCACCGTCACCCAGATCGCGCCGGCGGCGGCTCTACTCATTCGACGGCGAGCATCTTTGCGCCCCTTGGAATAGTCACTGCCAAATTCCACGTCTCCCGCCTGCGGCATGGCTTGCAGCGACAAATCAATCGGCGACCGCGGCCGCGCCCGGCGCATCGGTGTGCAAACCTGAACCGCGCCAGAATCCGTCGCCGCCAGCGGCTTGCGCGCCTCGGCGTATATCGAATCCCAACTGCTCGACGCCAATGCGTTTAGAAGCGAATAGACATCCTCGCGCGCATACGCCGCCGGCAGCTTGGGCAGCGGTCGCGGGCTGGGGCCGTCGATCGCCTCGCACGGCTCTCCCGGATCGAGATAGCGGTATCCGGCAAATGTCGCCGACAGGCTCTCCGTCGGATCAGCCGGACGAAGCGGGGCCGATTTCATGGGCGTCAGCCCCGCGTCGGCCAGCGATCCCCAGTGAAATTGGATTTCCAATCGCCCCAGCCGCAGAGAATCGCCGCTGCACAACGTAGCGCTGCCGACCAGCGGGTGGCCATTGAGGGTCGTCCCATTTTTGCTGTCGAGATCGACTACCTGCCAGTTTTCGTCACAATTATCGGACCCACTGGCCTCAATCCGGCAATGCTTCCGCGACAGCATGATGTCGCGCACCGCCAGATCGCATTCCGGCGAGCGGCCGATAACCAGCGGCCGACTCAGGTCTCTCCGCTCGATCTCCTGGTCATCGAATATGGCGCGCAGGTAGGCCACGGGCAGTAGAATGTCTTATCGTCGCAAGCGGCCCAGGCCCAATAGTTTTGGGCTGGTCAGGGCTGCGGCGCGGAAAAGGACTGAGGGCCGAGGACTGAGGACTGAGAGACGGAATGACAAGGTGACAAGGTGAGGGGGTGACAAGGTGACCAAATCCCTTCCTGGTGGTATCTATCCGCACAGCGAACCCTATCGCGGGCAAAATTCCTGCCCGCGGCATGGCCTTGGGTCACCTTGTCACCTTGTCACCTTGTCACCTTGTCATTCGGCCCGTCCCAGTCCTTTTCCGCGCCCTGACTGTAATAACGGCGGTGGGCCTGACGACATACTCCCCGTCCGGACATGACTGGAGTTTGCCGAATGATCGATTGGGAAGGCATGCTCAAGCGCGAGGGACCGGCCGTCTGGAAGACGGCGTGGAAGGTCCTTGGCAATCAAGCCGACGCCGACGAATGCTTCCAGGAGGCTTGTCTGGCGGCGGTGGAGTATTCCAAGACGCACGAGGTGCGCCAGTGGCGGCCATTGTTGCACCAACTGGCGACCGCGCGGGCGATTGACCGGCTACGCCAGCGCATCCGCCGCAAAAGTCGGGAAAGTCCGATTCCACAGGAGAGCCTCGCGTCCGCCGGGGCGTCACCCCTGCAATTGGCTCAGGACTCGGAACTTGCCGTGCGGCTCCGGGCGGCCCTTAACGATTTGCCGCACAAACAGGCCCAGGTGTTCTGCCTGTTCCATATGAGCGGCTGGAGCTATGTCGAAATCGCCGAGAATCTGAATGTTTCAACCGACCTGGTCGGCGTCTGGCTCCTGCGTGCCCGCGAACATCTTCGTAAAACGCTGTCGGGCAAAAAGGATGCGATGAGTGAGGTGGCATCATGAGTGAGCCAACAGAAATTCAACATCACGACGAGCCCGACACCCTGCAGCGCGCCCTGGCCGAGATCAATCGGCAGGCGGATCAGCAGGCGGTATCGGACCAGACATTAGCCAACGCGCTGGCGAAAATGCGCCAGGCCGCCGACGCCAGGGTGGGCTTCACCAGGCAAATCATCATCCGGTTTACCGACATGACCCTCACCCAAAAGATCGCCGCCGCGCTAACGCTGACGCTGAGCGGATTGGCTGTCTGGTTCGCCTTTTCCCTGTTCGGAGGATTCGCAACCGTCACCTATTCCCAGGTAATCGACCAGATTCGCACCGCCCGCACGATGACCTGGAATGAGACTGTCAGCGGCGGGCAAATGCCCATGCCCATGACGATGAAAACCCTCTGCAATGAAAGTCGCGTTCGGGTTGAGTATTCGCAGGGGACGACCGTCATGATTATGGATCAGAAGGCCGGCATGTCGCTGATCCTCAACGGACTGGACAAGACCGCGCAGCTCATTGAGATCAAGAAGACCGGCGCGTCCGACGCGCCTCCCAGCCCCCAGGACGACCCAGCCGCGTTTTTCCGCAATCTCGCCACGCAGCAGGGCAAGCCGATTGAGGATCGCCAGATCAACGGCATTGAAGCGAAGGGGTTCAGCACCGAGTCATTCGGGTTTCCCACCTCGCTCTATGTGGACCCCAAGACCAAAATGCCGCTACTCGTCGAGTCTACCGTCACGATGGGGAGTCAGCGGATGAAAGTGGTCATGACGGACTTTGCCTTCGACACGCCGCTGGACGACAGCTTATTCAGCCTTGATCCTCCCCCGGGATACACGCTGAAAGATGCCAAGCCGATGGTGGTGGTGCCGGACCTGGAGCCGAATGTCACGACAGTGCTCAGCGACTATGCGGCGGCGAGCGGCGGGACTTTTCCACCCAGCCTGAGCGACACGGCTGATCTCAGCAAGATCTTCGCCGGCCACACGAAGAACGGCCAGTTAGACGACGCCGGCCAGAAGGACGTGACCTCCATGGGCGTCGTGTTGGCAAGCATGATGTTCCTCAAGGAGGGCACGGATTATGGCTATACGCCGCAGGGCGCCAAGCTCGGCGACGCCGACAAGATGATCTTCTGGTATCTCAACAAGGACACCAAGAAGTATCGCGCCATCTACGGCGATCTCCATGCGGCTGATATCTCCGCAGCCGATTTGCCCCTCAAGAAGTAACCGATGATAATCCCTCCCGTGCTGGATCAATACGAACGGCTCGCGCCACGGAGTTCGAACATTACCGACGCGGCCGTTCGCATTGATGGCCTGACCAAGACCTACCCGTCCAAATCCGGCGGCGTCACCGCGGTTGAGGATTTGTCCCTCTCCATTTTGCCAGGCGAAATCTTCGGCTTGCTTGGCCCCAACGGCGCCGGCAAGACGACCACCGTTCGCATTCTCTGCGGTTTGATCGCGCCGACATCTGGCGCCGTCTACATCGATGGAATTTCCGTGCGCGACGACCCGTGCGGGGCGAGGTCGCGCATAGGGCTGGTGCCCGAAGATGCCGGCGATTTTAAGAATCTCACGCTATTGGAGGAATTGGAATACCACGGCGCGATGCACGGCCTCGACTCCGCCGCGGTGCGCCAGCGCAGCGAAGGCCTCATCCGCCGTCTGGATTTGCAGGGCCGCATGAACGACCGGCTCAAGACCTTCTCGCGCGGAATGCGGCGTAAATTTCACCTCATCCGCGCCTTGTTGCATGAGCCGCGCGTTCTGCTTCTGGATGAGCCGACCGCGGGGCTGGATCCGTCCATCGTCGAGGAAGTCTGGGACCTGCTCAAAGCCCTCACGGTCGAACATCAGGTGACGGTCATCCTGTGTTCCCATCACCTGGAGGAAGTCGAGCGGTTGTGCGGCCGCGTGGCCATTCTCAAGCGCCGCCTGCTCATCGAAGGTGCATTGTCCGAACTCTCCGGGGGAGATCGCCGCTATCGAATGGAATTAACCGGCGACGCGCAGGCAGCAGCCCAAGCCGCTGGCGAAGTTCACGGCGTGGTTCGGGCTGTCGCCGATAACGGCGCGCTTGAGTTTGAAATCGACGCCGCCGCGGAGCAGGTTGTGCCGGAAGTTGTTCGCAGCGTTGTCGCCGCCGGCGGCGGGGTACTGAGTCTAAAGCGGCAGGGGCGCGATCTGCGCAGTCTCTACCGGGGCTTCGTCGAGGGCGAGTCACCACAGAATGGGGGAGGCAGCCATGTCTGATTGGCATCTGCTGCGCGTGATGCTGCTGAAGGAAATCCGCACCACGCTGCGCGAGCGATCGCAAGTGTTGCGCATGGTGATGAGCGTTATCGTGCTGGTCCTGGTGATGGGAAACACCATGTACCAGATGTCGCACCTCTCGCGCAGGTTCCGTGCGATGCCCCACACTTCCGCTCCAGTGCATCAAGTCGAAGAACCGGCGATTCTGAACTGGGCGCCGATCCTCGGCGCGACCGGCGGCGGATTCTTCTTTTCCACCGGCTACCTCATCGCCGCGATTCTTGCCTGCTTTGTGGGCGAAAAAGAAAACCGAACTCTGGAAATTCTCCTGGCGTCGCCCTTGTCCGACCTCAAAATCTTCCTGCTGAAAGCGGCCAGCGTATTGATCCCCTCGGCCCTGCTGGGGGCCGCGATGGGGGCCGTCGGAACACTTGCGGTCAGCGTTATGCTTCCCCCATCGGCGCAGAGTTTGCCGCAGATGTTCGTGACCGGCCTGCTTCTGGGCCTGCCGGCGCTGATCCTGCTGCAAACCTGCATAGTGGGGTTGGGTGCGGCGATCTCAGTCAAAGCGGAGACGATGAAGGGCGCCGGCCAGACGCTTGGCGTGGTGATGACGGTCATGATCTTCGGACTTGCCTACGGGCTGCCAATGTTGCTGCGATCGACGCCCGGGCTCCAGCAACCGCTCTCCGACGCCGTGGGCCAGTTCATGACATTGTCGTTCTCCGCGCAATATGGATTGCTCCTGGCGGCTCTTGCCATCGCGGCGATAATACTCCTGGGGATTGGGCGGATGCTCTTTCGACGGGATCGGATGCTGACCTGAAACTGCCGCTCGGATTCAGATGAATTCCGCGCCGACGTGCCAGGCCTTTTTTCCGGTTTCCCGGCAGTTCACAATGCGCAGATCACAAACCAGCGATTGATCCCCCCCGCCCATTTCATAGATATGCTGCTCGCCAACCGCAACCGGCATGGTCGCATCAAAGCCGACCCCGTGTTTCGACATATCAATATTGGTCACCTTCTCCCGCTCCGGCGAATTATGGGGCGAGAGCCAACCCTCAATGACATGACTGCTCCGCGGGCTTCTTCGGCGTTCCTCAGCCGGGACGGGATGAGTGGCGTTCATGTCACCAATATCGGAGTGCTTCAATTCGCACTTAATTTGCGGCGAGATCAAAATCTGTGAAATTTGAATCCGTCAGCTTCAACCGGCGAAAAACTTCTTAATGGCATGCAGCGTGACCTGCCGCTGAACCGTCGAGATGCTCTCCAAAAGCGGAATCTGCTTGGGGCAGACCTCGACGCAATTGCCGGCCTTGCCGCAATCCTGAACGCCGCCTTCTTCCATCAATGCGTCCAGGCGCTCGCCCTTGAGGGCCGCCCCCACGGGATGCTCGTTGAACAGTCGCGCCTGGCTGATGACGGCGGCGCCCACGAACTTATTAGTAGGCGTATATTGCGGGCAGGCATCCAGGCAGCAGCCGCAACTGATGCAGCGCGACAGCGGATAGCGCCGCTCCTGAATCGGCTGACTCACCGGCGGCCCGGCGCCCAGGTCGTAGCTGCCGTCAATGGGAACCCATGCCTTGACCCGCTTAAGGTCCTCAAACAGCCGCGAGCGATCCACCATCAGATCGCGCACCAGCGGGAATTTGGTCATCGGCTCCAGCGTAATGGCTTCGTCGCCGCTCTGCAGTTTATCGACCAGGCTTGAGCAGGCCTGGCGGACCTTGCCGTTGATGACCATGGTGCACGCGCCGCACACTTCCTCGAGGCAACTGGATTCATACACCGGCGGCGAAGTCTGCTTTCCATCCACCTCCGTCGGATGCGCGGCGATCCACTGGAGGCAGGAGATGATGTTCATGTTGGGCCGGCGCGGAACGTGAAACGTCTCCCAGCGCGGCGGCTTGTCAGGCGTGTCCTGGCGCTTGATGCGGATGGTCACGTGAGCCGCGCCTGGGCCCGACGCGGGGGATTTCACAGTGGCATCGCTGGTCTGGGTCATTCTCAAACTCTATGGGGCAAGCATCGGGTTGACAAGCTTGCCTTCCGGTCGCGTCGGCGCTACGCGTTGTTCATTCCTGCCGAAAACCTATCCTCACGGATTAAACGTGTCGCCCCCGGCTGGCGGCGCTCCGACCGGCTGCGGCTGCGGAGGTCGCGGCTGTTGCCGCTGTTGCGGTGGGGGCGACGTGGGGGGTTTGGCCCCCGGCGCCGCCGGCTGCACATTTGCCTGCGGTGTGGCCGGCGGTTTGGCCAGATTGAAATCCCGCTGAAATTTCTTGTATTCGTCCGATTCCACATCCATTTGCGTATCGCGGCGCTGCGCTGCGCCGCCGCTGTCGGCAACCACCAGGGCGGTCCTGGCTTCTGAATCGGGCCTGATCGCTTTCACATCCAACAACGTCCATTGCGTCACGAAGTTGCCCGATGCGCCCTCGTCCGCGCCGATCTCGTCACCCGGAACGGGCGTATAGTCCTTGCTCGACCATTGGCCGTCATGCCAGGCGTACACGGTGATGCCCACCTGGTCCATTAACCTTCCCCGCCCGCCGGGTTGCTTCGCCGAACACCAGAATCGCGTGCGCGAGGGAACGGCAATGGTGGCGCTCCAGGCGCTGTCGGGGCTGTCCAGCCCGAACTGGTCCGACATCGCCGGCTGTGCGGCGCGATTGACCTGATCGTAAAGCGGATTGTAAAGCGTATAGCGGGCCTTGTAGCGATAGGTCGAGCCCGGCTGGACGGTCATGTCAATAAAATAAACTCCAATATCGCCGCCGGCCGCCAGCGTGCTGGGGCTGGCCGAGGTCGCCGGTACAGGCTGCAACTTAGGAATGGGCGGTATGATCACCGCAGGCGCGGGCGCCGAAGCGCCACCCTCCGCCGGCGGTGCGCTGGTCGCCCCCGCCGTGGGCGCGGTACCGAATACCCCGTTGTCGCCGCCCGGCGCCGGAGTTGCAATTCCCGCTTTCTGCAGGGGCCCAACCGGATTAAACGCACCACCGCCCGCGGCCGGCGCCGCAGCGCCAGGGGCCGCCGGCGCTGCCGGCGTAGTGAGCTCAGCCTGAGCCGCTGCCGCCGCCTGATTGGCGCGATACGGAATCCATTGCTCCAGAGGCTGCCACTGCAAATCGCCGCGATTGGGTATCGCAATCTCGGGGAAAATCGGGTTGGCGATCTCCGGCTGATTCGACTGCATCCAAATCTTGTATTGCGCCAGTTGCTGGCGAGCTTCCTGTCCCGCGGGCGGCGGATACGCAAAGGGAGGAGCCACGTAATTTGCCGGCCGGCTTACGATCACATCGGGTCCCCACGAGCCGTCGGGGTTCTGCTCCTGCCGCACGACAACCACCTGCACAAACGTCAGCGCCTGCGCCGCGTCGGGGAGCTTGTTGCCAAAAGTGTTCTTGAACGCGGTGTCCAGGTCATTGATCGGCAACGACCAGAACGTGGTGACCGAATCACTGTCCTGATGGGCTTTGACGCCGCTGGTCGCGTCGCCGACGGCCAACACCGTTCGCAGCGGCTCGTTGTCCACGTAATTCAAAGCCGGCACGGCGGGCAGCGACTGCACGAGTTGCCGGGGATCTACCTTAATTTGCCCCGGTCCCGGCGTCACTTTGCTGACGTCATAAGGCCAGGAATTCCACGCCGACGCCAGCGTCTCCTGCGACGGCTGCGTTGTCGGCCAGGACAGGCCGGTGGGAATATCCACCGCGATCTGGAACTCCGGATGGGTCTGATGCAGCTTGTTTTCCAGCGGCGACGCCGCCTCGTCGTGAATGAGCGGATCGACCGTGCCGGGCGAGACCGTATATTGCTGGTGCCCGATCGTGACCGGCTTCTCGGCCGGATTGTTCGGATAGATATATGACCAGACCATAAAACCCATGAACGCCACGCCCAGGGCCAGTGCAACCCACTGCACATGGCGCTCAAGAAGCTGGGTTATTTTTTTCAGGTATTTTTGCATGACCGACCCTCATTCAGAAGTTGCCATTGGCCGGGTTGCCGCCGCCACCGATCCCCCCGCCACCTCCAAAGCCGCCCCCGCCGCCGCCGCCAACGCCCGCCGGGTTCGCAGTGGTGGGGAAAATCGTTGAAATCTGTGAGCCGCTGCTGGATCCCGGCGTCGCAAATTTGGCGGCCCCTGCGTCAGGCGGCTGCAGGCTCTGCGTCCAGTTGTGCAGAAGAAGCTCCTCGCACCCAAGGTCCATGTGCACAATTGGCGCGTTGCCGTAGATGAATCCCTTGTTCACCAGGTCCGCGGTGTCGGCCGCATTCAGATGCACCGCCAGCACCGTGATGAATTGGTTTTTCTGCATCGCGTCGAGCACGTCAGCGATATGGTTGGCGTCGACATCAAGGCTGACTTTGAACTGCACCACGTCATACATGCCGTTGCACACCCGCCCCGTCGGCGTCGCATCCGGAGCGGGGGTGAGGGGCTGGTCTTCCTTGCCGGCGCTGGGATCGCCGCTGATCGCGTATGGCGGGTCCTTCACTTCCACATCCACAATCTGCTTCACCGGCGCGTCGGTCACATCATGGGCGTCGGCATTGGCATAAGCCACCGCCGTCGCGACATCCTCGATCGTCCAAAGGTGAAGCTGCGCCGCCCAGATTTCCGACGCCGGCAGGCTGGTGGTCGCCTTCTGGAAGTCCACCAGGGCGGCTGGCGCCTTAATCGCGCCCGGCTCAAGGTAAACCTTGATCTTCTTGGCATTGTCAAGTTGCATCTGCTGGGGCAGATTCTTGCTTTCGATGGCCAGTTCGGCCGCCGCTTGGTTCACCGAATCCTGTGTGGCCACGCCGTTCACATAGACCAGAAGGTTATTATTGATCTGGTTCTTCTTCCCCGTTTCCGCGTCAGTAATTTCTTTCGCTGTCACCAGTTTGCCTGCCTTCAGCTCGGGAATGGTGCGCACGGTCTGTAGCTCCGGCGCCGGCCAGGCCCGGATGCGGGCGTCATCAGCCATGGCCGTCTGGTACACATTGCCGAATTGCGACCGGTCGATGTCGCTCCCATTGGGCAGCGCCGCGGCCACCAGCGGCACGTGCACGTTGATCTTCACGGCCGTATCCAGCATCTGCTTGCTGCGCGACCCCACTTCCGTCACGGCCGCGACGCCCTTCTTGATGACGTCGTCGGTCGGGAAAATATCCAGCGTCGCCGGCTGGGCCGCGCTATCGATGCCGACATTGGGCAGATGGCGCGCCTGGCCCGTCAGCGTATTGATCTGCTGATTGACGGCGATGCTCTGATCCACCTGGTCGGAAAGATCGGAGAACCATCCCTGCGTCGGCCAGTATGACAGGACGACCGCCGCAACGACGACCACGCCGCAGATGACGAACGTCAACTGTTTTCGCAGGACTTTCAATACAAGCATGAGGCGCTGTTTCATTTTTGTACTCCGTCAGCTTTACCATTGTCCGGGGGCCAGTCTAGCGCCGGGTTGCGCCGGGGCCGGCGCCGCGGCGCCACCGCCCGGGCCGGCGGGCATCGGGTCGATGGCGACCAGTGCGGTCACCTCAATGAACGAATCGTTCGACATATCTTCCTGCGTATTGGGATCCGTCAGCGCTCCCACCGCGCCCGCTGCGACGCCACTGGGGGGCGCCACCACCGGCGCGCCGAATTGGTTTGCCACCGCGCCGGGTTGTGGATTGGCGGTCGCCGCGGCGTTGTTCGCCGCGTTTTGCCAGTTCACGAGGCGGTTTTGCAGCTTCGTCTTATAGGCGGTGTTCTCATTGACCGACTGCCGCAGCGTCACATCGGCGAACAGCACCGCATAGGTGGCATTCGCCGCCGCTTCCTTGGTTTTCAGCGCATTGAGATTCTTGATGTAGGTGTCCTTCACCCATTTCATCGCGGGGACGGCGTTTCCCTGATACGGCGTCACCAGATCAATAACCACGACAAACCCATGCTGCCCCGGCTGAACCAAATTGGCAGGCGCATTGAGCCCGCCCGATGTCGGCGTCCCGCTTACCGGTGGTGGCGGCACACCGGGCATTCCTGGGGCCGCGCTTACGGCCACCATCTTTGACAAATCCGTCGAATAGCTCGAACTGATCGAATCAATGGAGAGCACGTCCCGGCTCTTCCGGTCGATTGCCTTGATCGCGTCCCAGTTGTTTCCCAGCAGGATCGGGTTGCTGGGCTTGGGCAGCGCCCCCTGCAGGTCGCGAATCAGTCCCGGCCAGACGTCGTGATATTTGAGCATCGCTTCCACGTTGGCCACGCGCTGCCGGTCGCCCGTGCCCTGCACTTCCACCTGGTCGTTCCATTGTCCGCTCAGGCGCTTGGCCTCATTGACCACCTGCGAGGTCTCGGTGCGGATCGACTCATTGTGCTGATATTCGACGTTCTGCAGAAAATACGATCCCATCGCCAGGCCCGTGCCGGCCAGAAAACAGGCGGCCGCCGCGACAAACAGGGGGGTCTTATCCTTCCACATCTTCTCGCGGCGGATATGCGCCGGCAGCAGGCTGCTGTTGATCGGGGCGTCCCCCATGGCCTGGATCGCCAGCCCGTAGGCGCTGGCCAGGGACAAGAGATTCTCGTCAAACGCCGCCCGCTGCTTGGCCTCGCTCGGCCCGCCCGCCGAGAACCGATCCACACGTAAAACTTCCAGTTGCAGATTCTGCTGCAGGTATTTCTGCAACCCCGGCAACTGGAACGTCCCGCCCAGCGCCAACACGCGCTTAAGCCGCGAATCCCGATGCACCGAAGCGTAAAAACCCATGCTTCGCTGCACTTCGGCCACCAGATCGGCAAAGACCGGCCGCATCGCCTGGAATATCTGCTTGGCATACTTGCTTGTCGCCGCCGTGCGCTTGAGTTCCTCCGCCTTGGAAAACGGCAGCTTGAACTGCTTCACCAGCACTTCCGTGAAGTTCTTGCCTCCCACGGGAATCGAGCGCAGCCAGATGCTCTGGCCGTCGGCAATGATCAGGTCGGTATTCTCCGACCCCAGGTCAATGATCATCGTCGCGCCGTCGATGCGCTGGTCATATTGAATGGCATTGTAAACCGCCAGCGGATTAAGCTGCACGACTTCCACGCGCAGGCCGACATCCGTGAAGAATTTCATATGGTGGTTGATCAGCTCCTTGCGCATGGCAAAGATGCCGACCTCCACATCCGGCGATTCGGGCCCCTGGAACAACTGGTAGCTCCACTCCACGTCGTCCAGCGGGAAGGGAATCTGCTGAATCGCCTCAAATTTGACGATGTCGGGAATCTTTTTCGGCTCAACCGGCGGAAGTTTGATGAAGCGCGCCAGGCTGTTCGAGCCACTGACGCTCACCCCGCAGATGCCTTTGCGGTCGGGATGGCGCTGCATGAACTGCGCCAGCGCCGATTGCATGAGCGAGTCGCGGTTATCGCCGGCGTTGGAAAGGGGGGTCTCGTGTTCTATGACTTCAAAGTCTTCGACCTTCAATTGGCCCGATGGATCGCGCACCAGTTTAATGGCCTTGAGGGCGCGATTTCCGATGTCGATGCCCCAGGCCGAACGCGGGTTTGCCATGCTGTCTCCTCTAGCGCCTTCGGTGGTGTCCCCCGCCGCCCATCCGCCGCTGGATTAGTACGCCGCCGGCAGGTGAATGACTGCCGGTAGATGTAACCGCATCCCCCGGCCCTTGCAACGGCAGACCGATACGTCCGCCGACGATTGGAGCCGCCTTTGGTCGCTTGACGCTTCGATCCTCAATGCACGCTGTCGCACAGGAAATTCGGACGAACAACCGGCGGCGGACATTCTGCGGGAAACACCTCTATAACAACAATAGACCACTGCCCCCCTGGTGAGTCAAGAAGAATCTGGCAGCCAAACAGGACTGAGGGCCGAGGACTGAGGACTGAGAGACAGAAAAAGCGGATGGCCTCGGCGCTCTTTGGTCTTTTCCTCAGCCATGTAGGGCGGGGCTTCAGCCCGCCACCGCGTCCGCGACGGGC
>JBEKYH010000024.1:0-20595 GCA_049511115.1 Tepidisphaeraceae bacterium
GTTGGTTACAACGATGGGGCTACGGACCAGGGCGGACCGATCCCCTTCGGCAGCAATGAGATTGAAATCAAGAACGTGCTGGCCGGCGACGCCAACATGGACGGGAAGGTCAACTTCTCCGATCTCGTCGTGGTCGCCCAGAACTTTAACCACACGTCTGACACACACGGCAACCCGATTGACTGGGCTGATGGCGATTTCAATTATGACGGCAAGGTCAATTTCTCAGACCTTGTGCTCGTCGCCCAGAACTTCAATAAGACGCTGTCCGCGGGTCAGATTGCCCAATTGCCCGGTTCATTTGCGGCGGATTGGGCCTTGGCGGAACTTGAAGTTCAAACTGCCCAGACTAACAATGTGCCGGAACCGGCTACCACGGGCCTCTTCGCGGTTGCGGCCGGCGCGCTACTGGCTCGCCGCCGTCGGCGCGCGGAGAAGAATTCATGAGAATTGTGTTGATGGAATCGTATCGGTGAGGTACTATGTAATGGCGGTGTGTCAGGAGGATTTTCCGCTGGCCTTGAAAATGAACATAAAGCCTTAATATCTCTTAGTTATGATGACTTTGGCCTGTTTGGATTTGTTAAGATAAATACTTAGGCTCTCCCCAGGAGAGAGGAGCAAAAAGATGCGAAGTACGAGCAAGAAGAAAATGCAGGTGGCGTCGGCCTTGGCGGCCGCGGCCTTCGGCGGGTGGCTGGCTGTGCCAGTTGCTCAGGCCGGGTTTAACGTGACCGTAACCGGTCCAATCGCAATTACCGGCAGCACGAACCAGGAGTATGTGGTCTCCGCCACTAACTTGGGTGCGGCTCCCGGCGAATTCCCCGCAACGGGCAATGCTGGTGCCTTCGCCCCTGAGAATAGCGGCAGCGAATTGGTGGGCGTGGACGCCACCATCACAACCACCGGTGGCAAGGACTTGGTGATTGACATTGTGGACGTCAACGGCGATGGTCTTCCAGATGCGGATATCGATGGCAGCCTCCCACCCGCAACTTACTATAATAATCAGGTCGCACCGCCTCAGCCCTCCTTTGGTGCGACGAGTCTGGGCTCAAACAAAGCCTATACTTTTATAAGCATCGGAAATAAGGTGTACGTTCCGGGCCAAAAGAGCAACTTCCCAACGGCAACTCTTGCTGCAACAAAAGTTTACATTAACCAGTTTACGGCGCCGAACAATCCGGTCAATCCGCCCATAGCCGTAAATTTGAGTACTTCATCGGATTTCGGTGGTGGTGGCGGCACCGTTGCGACTGCCCCGCCTGCCGCCCCTCCCTTCGTCGATCCGAATTTCCTAAACGGAACGGTGACGGCTCTCGAAGTTAACGCAGCCGGTGACAATGGTGGGCCAGTCGCTACGGCAGGGGCCGGAATTCCCTTCGCCAATATTGTCGTCCCTGCCGGAACTTCCGGCACCGTCATAGGCCAGCTCGCTGGTGACATCAACTACGGTGCTGACTTTACTGTCAACTTCGGTGCAACCGCCACGTCGGTTGCTACCACGCTCAGCCTGACGACCGCGGCGAGCTTCACGAACATCGGCACGGTTTCGATCAGCGGGCACAATGGCAGTTATGTGCCGCAGACAATTTCCACTGGAGCAAACACGATTAAGGGTTCCCTTGAGGTCACTGGCTTTACTTCCGGTGATGAGGAAGTCTACGCTCTTACCGCAGCACCTGGCACAGGCGAAACCCTCGCCGCTCTTATCGCTGAACTGAACACCGACGTGTCGGGCACGAACGCGGGCGCTACCGCTGAGGCGATTACTCCAACAATTGCCAATCTGTTCCCAAGCGCTGATATTGAAGTCGATATTCCGAATGCCGGCACTGGTTCTACCCCGGCCTTCCTGAACTACGACCTGAGTGAGGACTCAACCGGCCCAACGATCAGCGCCATCGGCGTTGTTCCTGAGCCGACCGGCATCGGTTTCCTGGTTGTCAGCGGGCTGGGCCTTCTGGCTCGTCGCCGTCGCGCAATGCAGGCATAAGAAATGCCTTGCCGAACCGCGATTCGCACGCGGTTCTCCTGAGGAAGTGTGAGTGCAACTGAAGATTGAACCTGGCTGAAGCCTAAGCAGCCAGGAAAAGCAAATGCGGCCGGCGGGTTAACCCCCGCCGGTCGTTCTTTTTTGTGCCATTGCCGCCTATTAAGGAAATTGTCTGTCATCTCGCTCAATTATTATTTTTTTGGCGGTAAGAAAACATTGACTTTTTCTTTTAATTTGTGAACAATAGCGCGTTAATGCCGTATCATGTATTGACACTGCATTTCTCTTCGTATAGCAGGCGGCGCGTGACGGACGCGAGCCGGATCAAAAAGGCGTCAGTAGCATGACTCACATCTTTGGAGGCACGGTTATGAATCGGAAACGTGGATTTACGCTGGTGGAACTGCTTGTTGTCATCGGCATCATCGGCGTCCTTATCGCGATTCTGCTGCCCGCCTTGATGTCGGCCCGCAAGCAGGCATTGGTCGTTGCCTGTGCGTCTAATCTTAAGCAGATCGGCATCGGCACCTCCAATTATGCCGCGGATAATAACGGCTATGTGCCGCAGCGTTGGGAAGGCGATTTGGATTTCTTCCGCGGCAACGTCATCAGCGCCTATCCGTTTACCGGAAATTATCTTCACAATAACAGCGTTGCAACCCAAACGCCGTACGGCCCGTATAACCTTCCAATTCCCGATGCCTACTCGGCAACTTTCGGCAACTGGATCGATATGGGAGCCGGCATCTGGCGCCTGCACGTGTACGGATACCTGGGGAAATTCGACTATAACGGCCAGCCCAACACCTATAACAACCTCGTGGCGGCTCAGGGAAACCTCAGCTATTTCCCGATCCGCTTCTGCTCGGGGCTTTCCGGGTTGGTTTCGTCGGCGGTCCTGCCCAGCACCGCTTCCTCATATCTCTGGAATCCCCACTGGGCAACTGTTAATCCGAGCATCGCTCTATCAATTATCCAGCAGCATCCCAATCTACCCTCGGTCACCGCCAACGGCGGCGGCGTGAGTGCTTCAACCGGGGCCGGTGCCGAGACCGATTGGTATCAGAAGCAGGCCAGTTTCCCTCCGTTTGCCGTCCTGGCGACGGACACGATCTGGAGCCAAGCGACTATTGGTCATCCAAAGGGCGGGAACACTGCTGTCTACAATCTTCTTTATGCTGACGGCCACGTTTCTCAGGTGCAGGATCAATTTTTGATTCAATTAATGAACCAGAAATTTAATACAACGTACGCGCCAGGTGGCGGCGACGGCCCGGCAAACCTGGGTCACTGGCTGCCGATTGACGACTATGTTGATATTCTTGAAACCGAAGACCAAGGCAAGAATCCGCTTAGGGTTGGAAGCGTTTATCCTCCAGTGAAGAATGGCACCTGGAGCAACATGCAGAGTGGTGTTCTGGAGAACCGAGAGGCTGACATTCACGCTGCAACCGTCGTAAATGGGCTGTAGTTTTGCCGGTCTTGACCTTCTCAAGCGCCCGCTTGATCAAGGGGCCGGAGTTAATTGATGAGGCTGAATTTTCGGCCCCTCCCGATTGGCTTGGCTCTTCTTGCAGTGTGGCCTTGGATGCCAAAGTTATTCGAATTCCCAGCCGCCGTTACCCAACGGCGGCTCTTTTATTGGTACATCATCCGCGCAATTTCTCCCGAACCGCTCGCCGACGGTACCGCCGGCAAGCAGATAATCCCTCTCCATGCCAGCCGCCCCCGGCCAACTTCTGCCCCGGTCCCTGATGGCCAGGCTCGATAGGCTCGACCTGCTTTCGCGCAAGATTCTCACCGGCAAACTGCGCGGCGAGCGCGTCGCACACGGCCGCGGGGCATCGCTGGAGTTCGAAGGTTTCCGCGACTACGCCCCCGGCGACGATCCCCGCTTTATCGACTGGAACATCCTCGCTCGCCTCGACCGCCTGCTCCTCAAGCTCTTCACCCAGGAGGAGGACCTGCAAATCCATCTCCTGCTCGACCAAAGCAAAAGCTGCGACTTTGGCCAGCCCAACAAGGCGTTCTATCTGCGGCAAACCACCGCCGCGATCGCCTATGTCGCCCTGGTCAATCATCACCGCCTGAGAATCTGGAAAATGTCCGATCGCACAACGCCTTGCACTCAAATCCTCCACGGCCGCCGCGACATCGCCCCAGCCCTCGCCTCTCTCCAATCGCTCCAACCGCAAGGCGCCTGCGACTTTGAGCCCTGCTGCCGCCATTGGGCCGCCATGCGTCCACCGCGCGGCGTCTGTGTAGTGCTTTCCGATTTTCTCTTCGGCGATGGGATCGCGCGCGGCCTCGCCTTCCTGCGGGCCGCAGGACAAGACCTGCATTGCATCCAGGCTCTCTCCCCGCAAGAGCTGGACCCATCAGCCAACGGCTTGGGCGAAGGAACGATGCGCCTGATAGACCTTGAATTTGCCTCCTCGCGCCAATTGAATCTAACTCCGCAGGCGATCTCCCAATATCAGCTTAATCTCCGATCTCTTTGCCAGCGCGTCGAGCAAGAAGCAAAGCGCAATCACGGCAGCTACCTGCTGGTCAGCACTGCCACGCCGGTAGAGCAACTCGTACTCGATTCTCTGCGCCGCCAGAACCTGCTCGGATAGTTAATGAATTGGATATTCAGTGAATGAAGAGCCACCACCCTACAGCCACCAGCACGCCTTCCGTGACAGCCAGGATCACGGCAATCGCCCCCGCCGTGAGCGGACGCCCTGCCGCTCGCGCCGGCCTGACGCGCGGCCGGAATCGATTCTCGACGGCCGCGATAATCAGGTTGGCCTCAAACCGCTCGATCTTCATCAGCGCCGCCTGCTTCAGCAGCGACAGCCGCGCCGAATAGCGCAGAATTCCCCCCTGAATTTCCCCCTCGACCAGCTCGGCAAAAGACGCTGCGGTCCCCGGCGTCGGAGAAACAAGCGGCCTGGAAGACATCGCAAAACTCGCTGCAGGGGTTTGATAGGACGTGGGGGATTGATTGGATTTGGATAGATTTCGCAACTCGGCGTGCATCCGCCCCGGCTCACGGCGAAACACTGCCCGAAGCCGCCGCGCCCGGCGCACCAGCGCAAACGCACTTCCTTCCGGCTCAGCATAAAGGGTCGACGTACTCACCAACCCAAACTTACCCCCTATCGCTCCAATCGCGATGAAAATCTTCGCGGCGCATCAGGCTAAATTCCCTATTTTTCACTCCTCCGCATTGGGTTTGCCGTTTGTTCCGATAATATCGGGGCTGGGGGATTTTCTGGCGTCAGATGCCTGGCGCACCTGGATGTCTATGAGGCCAGTAAAGCGGCTGATGTTGTTTGTCTCCGGCCTGTGGGCCTTCGTGGCGGTGGCATCGCTTTATTCGGTCCATCTCGCCCGCGGCACGCCCGATTGGTACGCTGAAGCGCCCCCCAGTGAGTCTACTCGCGCCGCGGCTGCCAATGAATCCGACCAGAAGCTCGCTGACATGCTCAGCTACGCCAGCGACATCGCCGCCGCCCAGCGCCGCCGCCTTCGCACCGGCCCGGGAAACCCCGCCGATATTATCGGACCAAAAACCCTCACCTTCAGCGAGCTTCAACTCAATGCCTTCCTGGCGAAATGGTCCTCGCCGCTCCAGGGCGCGGCCAGCCAGGTTTCCCGCTACATCGCCAACCCCAAGGTCGTCCTGCTCGACGGCCGGCTTGTAATCGCCGGCAACCTGCCATCGGCGGGAATCCTCAGCCATGCCGTGGCCAGCGTGGAGTTCGATCCTGCGGTCCAAGCCGACGGCGAATTCTCCCTGAGCCTCTCGCGCGTCTACTGCGGCCGCCTGCCGGTGGCGATGGCGCTAATTGGAAATCCCCTTCGCCGGCTGACCGCACAATTGCAGACCAGCATTCCCCAATGGGAATCCCGCGCCGCCCTATCCGCCGACGGCATCGCCAACCGCTACGCGTTCGACGCCGCAATGGGAAAAACACTGCTCGCTGGAATCACCAGCAACGCTGGTGAATCAATTGTTTTCCTCCCCTGCGACCTCACCGATTTTCGCCGCTTTGTCCCCATCCGAGTCACCGGCGTAACCCTGGCTGATCGCTCCGTCACAATCGACCTGCGCCCCCTGAGCGACGACGAGCTAAAGACACTCTCATCGGAACTTCACGCGCCGCGAATTGCCTCCGCCAAAGCCGATTAATCCGATCCTGTTAACTAGCATTGAACCTGCCCTCTTGCCCCCTCCCCATCTACTCAGGGGGAGGGCTGGGGTGAGGGTTCTTCCTTTTGCCACTACTAAGGACTGCCTAACCCCGACACCGGACCGCCTCCTCCCCGATCGGCAATAATTGCCGATCCACGATCTTTCCTGCCGCAATGTTTCGGCTTGCCACTGTTCGTAAAGCCCCGCGATCCGCGAATCGCAATCCGCCATAACCCTCTGCAATAAAGCAGCTTAAATCGCATTCCCCAACACAATAATCCGCCAACCAACCACCTGGCATCCCCATTGCATTGCTCTTTCGGGATTCTCTACGGAGTCGCATATGGATCATTGGCAAAACGATCTGGGCAAGCGAGTGGTCCGGGCGGCTCACATGGGTGTGGCCATGCACATTGCCCGCGAGAATCAGCAGCGAGCCACGGCAATTGGGCGGCGAGCGGCAACCGCAAATCCCGCGTTGCGCTTGGTCACGGATGACGCGCCGTCTTCGGCGGTCGACAATCGATCGCCATGGACCCTGGCCGGGGAAGACCCGGCCGGGTCCTTTGCCGCTTGAAGTGTGGCCGCATGAATCGGGCCGCATAAGTCCGGCTTTGTTCGCCGATCGCCCGTCCGTTGGATGCGGACATTCGCAAGGTTTGGGGCGGAAGGAGTCGCCGAATGCTCTATGGCATGTATCTGTCGGCCACGGGTGTCATCACCAGCGCCTAACGCCAGGACATCATCTCCAACAACTTGGCCAACTCCGAAACCACCGGATTCAAAAGGGACCTGGCCACCTTCTCCCAGCGCCCCACCGCGGATCAGGAAAATCCGCTCTGGGCCAGCCAGGGCAGCCGCCTGCTCGACATGATCGGCGGTGGAACCTACGCCTCTCCCACGATGGTCGACACCACCCAGGGAATAACCGAGCCGACCAACAACCCCCTCGATGCGGCGGTGATGGGCAGCGGCTATTTCACCGTCGCCGGCGCCGACGGCCAGCCGCGCCTCACGCGCGCCGGCCACTTCCGCATGGACAAGGACGGTCATCTCACACTCGGTACTGATCAGGCCAATCCCGTGCTCGACGCGACGGGCGTGCCCATCACGCTCGACCCGACTCAGACCACCCGCATCAATCAAAACGGACAGATTCTTCAAAATGAACAACCTGTGGCGCAACTGGGATTCTTCGACGTCCCCCAAGGCACGGCCCTGAAGAAAGACGGCGGCTCGCTGCTGGCGTATCCCACCGGCGCCAACCTGACCGCCGCCACCGGCCAGGTGCTCGGCGGATACCTGGAAAAATCAAACGTAGACCCCGCGTCGGAACTTTCCGACCTGATGGACACCCAGCGGGAACTCGAAGCCAATGCCAACATGATCCGCTATCAGGATGAGACTCTCGGTGAACTCGTGAATACGGTCGGCAAAGTCAGTTGAGCGGTAACCACGCGGGCTTAAGGCTCGGACCGCTTTGAAAGATACACGCAAATGGCAATCGCAGCCCTCAACTCCGCGGCCACTGGACTTCGCGCCTTGTCCACGGAAATCGACGTGGTGGCCAACAATCTGGCCAACGCCGAAACCACCGGCTTTAAAGCCAGCCGCGTCAATTTTGAAGACCTCATGTACGAGCAGCGTAAGCAGCCGGGCATCTCCAGCGGCGCCGGCAGCAACGGCGAGGTCTCCCCCGCCGGCATCTTCGTCGGATTGGGCACCAAGATCAGCAATACGCAGATTGACCTCACCCAGGGAAGCCCCAACAGCACCAATCGCCCGCTGGATGTCGCCATCCAGGGCGATGGTTTTTTTCGCGTCAAGGTCCTGGACTCTCTCGGTGACGGAACCGCCTACACGCGCAACGGCAATTTCTTCATTAACGCCACCGGCAACCTCGTGCTGGGAATGGGCGACGGCTATGAACTCGTCCCGCCCATCAAGATTCCGCCCGGCACCACCGACGACGAAATCGGCATCAGCCAGCAAGGCACGATCACCATCACCCAGCCCAATACCAATACCAAGACCACGGTCGGCCAGCTTCAACTCTCGCTCTTCCCCAATCCGCAAGGACTCAAACTTCTTGGCGGAAGTCTATATCAGCAGACCGACGCCTCCGGAGCGCCCCTGACGGTGAATCCGGAGCAGAGCGGCTCGGGGATGATCCTGCAGGACTATCTGGAATCGAGCAACGTAGACCCCGTCAAGGAACTGGTTTCCCTCATCCAGACCCAGCGCGCCTTTGAGCTCAACAGCCAGTCGATCCAGGCCGCCGACCAGGCCCTCCAAACCATCGCCAACTTGCGTAAGGGGTAGTATGAACACAAGCCCTGACACCACCGCCCGATTTGTTCGCAAAATGGCTCTCGTCCTCGCTTCCGTAGCGCTTTGGATATGCCGCCCGCCATTCGTCCTCGCCCAGGACGACACCGACGCTTACGACACACCACAGGCCAATCCCGCGCAAGCCGAGACCGCGGTCAGCCTTGAGTCCCAGCCGGAAACAGAGAAATTCGTCCCCGATTCCACCGTTAACCTGCACTCCTTCGCCGGAGGCTCCCTGGTCTTGCGCGGCGACGCGACCGTCCCCACCGGCGCGGTAAAAGTCAAAAACATCTGCCGTTGGCCCGACGCCGACGCCCCCTTCTTCGCCCCTGTCGCCGATCTGACCGTCGTGCACTTGCCGCCCGGTCGCCCCTACGGAAAAGTAACCATTGATCAGGTCCGCGATACCCTGCGCGATGCCGGCATGAACATCGCCCTCGTCGATTTCGGCGGCGCTGCAACCTGCGCCGTCACCGAATCGGGCGAGCAAATCGAAGAGCAAACCGCGCTGGCGGACTGGGCTGATTCGGCTTCGCAGCAAGCCATCGCCGCCGGCGCTACTTTTCCCATGACCCAGCCCTCATCGACTTCCGCGGCAATCGTTGCCGCATCCCCAATCCGTTCCCTCCGGCAGATTCTGACCGATGACCTCTGCCGGCGTGACGCGCTTGCCCCCGATTCAGTGGAAATTACCTTCAATTCCGCCGACGACAAGGTGCTGAATCTCGCCGAGCCATACTTCACATTTGAAGTCACCCCGCGGCAGGTGCGCGCCTTGGCGAATCTCGCCTGGGACGTCACCATCGTCGCCGGCGCCGAGCGCCACAAGGCCATGATTTCCGCCAGCGCCCGCGTCTGGCAAACCGAGACCATCCTCGAAAAACCCCTCGCCTACGGCCAGATCATCGGCGACGGAGATTTGCAGGAAAAGCGCGTCCTCACCGACCAGACCATCGGCGAACCGCTGCTCACCAAGGATCAGGCCGTCGGCCAGGGCGCATCCAGAGACTTAAAGCCGGGCACCGTGCTGACCTCATCAATGGTCGATCCCGCCCTCCTCGCCCGGCCGGGCCAGCTCATCACCATTAACGTGGTTCATGGCTCGTTCCGAATCACCGCGGTCGCCAAGGCCATCGAGGGTGGTTCCATGGGCCAGACCATTCGCGCTCGCAGTGACG
The DNA here is from genome assembly GCA_049511115.1 of Tepidisphaeraceae bacterium. GTDB lineage: Bacteria > Planctomycetota > Phycisphaerae > Tepidisphaerales > Tepidisphaeraceae > JBEKYH01. The sequence continues at coordinate 9,689 of JBEKYH010000024.1, forward strand.
TAGACCCAACGCAGCAGTTCGAGGTGACGCTGACCGGCCCGCAACAAGGCGTGGTCACTGGCAGCGGCGCCGAGAATCAACTCAAAAACCCCTCGCCGATCGCCGCGGCGGCCAACTAATCGCCAAGTAGGAGTCCCATGCAAAAGTCTCTTCGCGACGGTCGTCTGATGACAGTCCGGGTCTGCGCCCTGGTATTGGCCGGCGGAGTCTCCGCCCTGGCCGATCCCCCCGCCGCCGCCCCAACTCCGCCCACCCCCGCTGCCGCGTCGTCGGCGTCGAGCAGCCCAAGTGGTCCGACGTTTCAGCAGACCCCCAAGGGCGTCAACATCCCATTCGGATTGGTCGTCGAGCAGAACGGCGGATCGCTCCTCCGCGCCGAGTTGGCGTATAAGGCCGCCCAGCCCGTCGAACCCGGCGCCAAGCCCGAGGACACAAGCACCGCCACGGCGTACAGTTTCTTCGCGGTCGCCGATCCCAAGCCCAAGTCCTACAAAAAGCACGACCTGGTCAGCATCATCGCCAAGGAGCAGAGTGGCTTCACCGCCAACGGCACCAGCACGCTGACCAAGACCCAGGACATCGACGACCAGCTCAATTCGTTCATCGCCCTGCGTCCCTCGACCATGCAGTTGCACAGCATCATCTCCGGCGGCTCGAATTTCCCGCAGATTCAGCTTCAAAACGCCCGCGATTACAAAGGCACCGGCGACGTGGAGCGCACCGACACCTTCAGCGACCGCGTCACCGCCGAAGTCGTCGATGTCAAGCCCAACGGCACGTTGGTTCTTCAAGCCATCAAGGAGATCCGCACCGACGAAGAGGACCAGCGCATGATCCTCACCGGCATCTGCCGCGCCGAAGACGTGACGGCCGACAACACGGTGCTGACCACGCAACTGTTCGACCTCGAATTGACACAAACGCACACTGGCGCGGTCAACGACACCACCAAGCGCGGATTGCTGCCAAGATTATTGGACACTTTTAGCCCGTTCTGACCGATAACAACCGATAACAACGCTCAGTCGCGCGGCGCGGCGGCTTGATTGGAAGTTATTGGACATGCGATACACGCTTCTCCTGGCTCTGCTGTTATGCCTCGCCCAGACCGCCTGGGCGGTGAAGATCGCCGACATCACGCGCATCGGCGGTCAGCGCACCAGCATCATCACCGGGCTTGGCCTGGTGTACGGATTGAAGGGAACCGGCGACGGCGGCGATTTCACCGCGGCGATCAACCCCCTGCGCGAAATGCTCTCCAAATTCTCCGATCCGGTCCAGGTCAAGGAGCTCAATAACGCCGCTAATGTCGCCCTCGTCGCCTTGACCGCGACGATCCCCGCCAACGGCGTGCGCGACGGCGATCACCTCGATGTCCATGTCACCAGCCTCGGCGCCGCCGGCAGTCTCAAGGGCGGACGGCTCTTCGTTAGCCCCATGTTCGGGCCCATCCCCGGCGGCCTCCCAGTGGCCCTGGCCGAAGGACCCGTGGACCTGGAGGACCCCGCCACGCCCACATCGGGAATCGTTCGCGGCGCTGCTGGTGGCGCCGTGCTTGAGATGACCGTTCCCATGCGCGGCATCAGCGACGAAGGCCAATTCTCCCTCGTCATCGACGAACCGTCCGCCTCCTGGACCATGGCCAGCACCATCGCCCAGATCATCAATGACAGCGAAGCCGGCGCCGGCGAAACCTTGGCCGTCGTCTACGATCAGAAAAACGTCGTGGTCACCATCCCCGCCAACGAGCGCGATCATCCCGACGCCTTTATCAGCCGCGTCCAGCGCCTGCCCGTCAAGATCGTCCCCACCGAAGCGCGCGTCCAGATCAACTCCAAAACCGGCACCATCATCATCACCGGCGATGTCGAAATCAGCCCCGTCGTCATCAGCCACAAGGGCCTTTCCATTTCCACCGTGAATCCGCCCCCGGTCCCCAGCCCGCGCGCTCCGCTCGTGACCAGCCAGGATGTCATCGAAGTCGGCACTGTCCCCCAGGGAAATGGCAACCTGCAGGACTTAATCGCCGCGCTGGAACAACTCAAGGTGCCGACCGACGACCGGATCGACATCCTGAAGGAACTCTACGAAACCGGAAAACTCCACGCCAAACTGATCATTGACGAATGAATTCCACGACGCTCCATTCTCCAAGCGCTGCATCGGCCGCGGCCGCGCTGGCCCGCCACAAGGAACTGGTGCATACCACGCAAAAGTGGGTGGCCCAGTCGTTCTACGGAACACTCCTCAAGCAGATGCGCCAGGACCCCTTCCGCAGCGAACTCTTCGACGGCGGCCGCGGCGGTCAGGTCTTCACCGAAATGTTCGACCAGCAGATCAGTGAGCGCATGGCCCGCGGAGCCCCCAACGGACTGGTCAATTCCATCGTCCGCAAAATCGAGGGCAACAAAGCCTCCGCCAATTACCTGCGCCAGTCGCGTCCCACCATCGACGATCCGCGCGGCATGGAATTAGACCCCATCGAACGCGCCAACGAATTCAAGTACGGGAGGGCCGATGTCGCGGCAATTGGTTGAACTGGAAAATGTCCTCCGCCTCCTGATCGACGAGCATCGCAAGCTGCTCGTCGAAGTCGAAAAGCACCAGGTCGCCATCAAAGCGATGAATGTCGCCGCCATGGACGAATCGCGCGTGCGCCAGGAAGCCCTGCGCCTGAAAATCACCGTGCTGGAAAAACGTCGCGCCGGCGTCACCAGCCAATTGGCCGCGGGCCACAAAATGCAGTCGGTGACGCTCACTCAGCTTGCCGAATTGAATCCGCAGTTCAGCGCCAGGCTCCTCGCCCTGCGCGATGAATTGAGGTCAGTGATCGGCCAAATCAGCGGCCACACCCAGGTCGCCGGGAAAGTAGCCGGAGCGGTCCTGGGTCATTTGAACACCGTCGTGCGTCTGCTCACCGGCGCCATGCGCCAGGCCGGCGTTTACACCAAGCGCGGCCTGCCCCAGTCGGCCCCGCGCATCGGCGTGATGGATGCGGTTGGTTGAGGTCTTAGCGTATGTCCCTGATGGGCGTCTTAAACATCGGCGGCTCGGCTCTGCAAGCGCAGCAGGCGGCGCTCCAGGTCACCAGCAACAACCTCGCCAACGCGGCCGATCCCAACTACACCGAGGAGACCGCCGAGTACGAGCCAGGCGGCGATGTTTCCACCGGAAGCGGCCTGCTCGTCGGCAGCGGCGTCAATATCGTCGCCGTGCAACGCCAGGTCGATCAGGCTCTCAACGAACGCCTTCGCTCGTCCAACAGCGACGAATCCTCCGCCACAACCCTGCAAAACTGGTCCGGCCAGGTTCAATCCGTCTTCAACGCTCTCTCTGGCAACGGCCTTTCTGACCAGCTCAATACCTTCTTCAACGACTGGTCCACCCTCGCCTCCAATCCCACGCAATCCGGCCAGCAGGGCGTCGTGGTCCAGGACGGCGCCAACGTCGCGCAAACTCTTAACGGCCTATCCAGCAACCTGAGCGATCTCTCCACCAATATGGAGAGTTCCATCTCGCAGTCAGTTCAGCAGGTCAATCAATTGAGCGGCCAAATCGCAAGCCTGAATCAGCAAATCGTCGGCGCCAGCAACGGCGGCAGCGTGCAACCCAACAGCCTGCTCGACCAGCGCGACGCCGACCTCAGCTCCCTCTCGCAACTGGTCAATATCCAAACCGTCCAGCAGCCCAGTGGTAGCGTCAACGTCTACCTGGGATCCGAAGCGCTAGTTGACGGAACTTCCACCCAGAACCTCACTGCGACAACCGCACAGACCAACGGCCAGATCAACACAACCGTCAATTTCCAGCAGGACGGTTCCGTGGCGTCCGTCACCAGCGGCAGCCTGGGCGGATTGCTCCAGTCCGAGCAACTCATCAACAACACCACGACGACGGTCAACTCCCTTGCCAGCAGCCTGATCTCATCGCTCAACAGCATCTATTCCAACGGCCAGGGACCCCAGGGCTACACCACTGTCACCTCCACCAACACCGTTGCCGACCCCACGCAGCCCCTTTCCAGCGCCGCCGCCGGCCTCACTTACCCCCCTACCAGCGGCACCTTCACCATCCATCTGACCAACACCACGACCGGATTAACCACCAGTTCGCTGATCCCCATCACCGAGACCGGCGGGTCCAGCGACACGACACTCAATTCCCTCGCGGCCAGCCTCAACGGCGTCAGCGGCGTACAAGCCAATGTGAACAACGGACAACTCAGCATCTCCAGCACCAATCCCAATGTGCAGATCAGTTTCAGCAATGACACCAGCGGCGTCCTCGCGGGGCTGGGGATCAACACCTTTTTCACCGGTTCCGACGCCTCCTCGATTGCCGTTAATCCGCAGTTGACCGCGAACTCTTCGCTCCTGGCCATCTCCCAGGGTGGCGCGGGCGTCGACACTTTAACCGCCCAGAACATTTCCAATCTGAACGACGCCCCGCAGCCAACCCTGGGCGGCTCGAGCCTGAGCGATTCCTACGACAACCTTATCCAGACCGTCGGTTCCGCCGCATCCAACGCGACCAACAACGCCACCGCCGCCACCAGCGTCCAGCAAACGCTCACGGCCCAGCAGCAGTCCCTCAGCGGCGTTTCCACCGATCAGGAAGCGCTCAACATGATTATTGAACAGCGCACCTATCAGGGCGCCGCACAATTAATATCCATCGTAGACAACATGATGCAAACCTTGCTGGCAATCACCTAAATGGCAGTTCTTCCCGTCAATCTCTCTCGCGTCAGCGACCTCCTCACGGCCGATACGGCCAACCAGTCGCTCTCCAACACCCAGGCCCAGCTCCTGATCGTGCAGAATGAATTGTCCACCGGCAAGCAGGTCAATCAGCCCAGCGATAATCCATCGGCGGCGTCGACCATCCTGAACCTGACCAAGACCCTGTCGCAGCGTCAGGAATACTCCGACAACATCAACACCGCCCAGTCTCAACTGGGGGTCGTCGATACCTCGCTCAACACGCTGAGCAACTTGCTCTTGCAAGCGCAGAATATCGCCTCGTCCGACGTGCAATCGACGACCACGCAGGCACAGCGCCAGGGAGACGCGCAGGTCATTAACAGCCTGGTTACTGAAGTCCAGAGCCTGGCAAATACGCAATCCAACGGCGTCTATCTCTTCGGGGGCGCCAACGCCGGCACGCAGCCATATATCTCGACCGCCGGCGGAATTCAGTTCGTCGGATCGAGCAATCCTCTGGAGGCCACGGTCGCCCAGAATACGCTGATGCCGACCGAGGTGAGCGGCCCCACGATTTTCGGCGGACTTTCCACCCGCATTAATGGCACCACCAATCTCACCCCTTCCGTCACCGACGCCACACAGCTTTCATCGCTGAGCGGCGCCACCGGCCAGGGTCTTGCGCTCGGGACGATTCAAATCAGCAACGGCACAGTCACCAAGACCGTCGATCTCTCCGGGGCGCAGACTTTGGGCGATGTAGTCAATGACATCAATGCCGCCGACGTCGGATCCATCACCGCCGGCCTCACCAGCTCGGGCCTTTATCTCAGCGGCGCAGGTTCCGACAACATCACCATCACTGACGGCTCGGCCCCCACCGCCACCGACTTAGGAATCAATACGGGTCCCGGCGGCGAAGGCGCGGGAAACGCCCTCACCGGCACGGCCCTCAACCCGGCCATCACCCCCTTCACCCCTCTCTCCACCCTCAATAACGGCAACGGTCTAGATAATTCCGGGTTCATCATCACCAACGGCGGCGTGAGCAAAACCATCGTCCCTCCCGCCGGCGGCGATATGGAAGATTTGCTGAACGCTATAAACGGAGCCGGCGTCGGAGTAACCGCGCAGATCAATTCCAGCGGCACGGGTATCAACGTCTTCAATGCCACGCAGGGGACGACGATGACCATCGGAGAAAACGGCGGGACCACCGCCGCCGAACTGGGCATCCGCAGCTTTTCACCATCCAGCGCGCTGTCCCAGTTAAACAATGGTCAAGGCGTGGGAACTGGCACTGCCGGAACCACCGGCGATTTCCAGATTACCGATACCAACGGCAATACCTTCACGGTCTCCATCGCCGGCGCAACCACCGTGCAGGATGTATTAAATGACATCAATTCCGCCGCGGCGACCGCAGGCAGCGCCGTAGTCGCCGGTTTTGCCGCCACAGGCAACGGCATCACCCTGACCGACCCGTCCGGCGGGACAGGCACGCTTTCGGTGCAACCCATCAATGATTCCTCCGCCGCCGCCGATCTCGGCTTAACCGATCCAGCCGCCTCAACCACCAGTTCCATCACCGGCGCTGATGTGGACGGCGTGCAGTCGCCGGGAATTTTCTCCGATTTGCAGTCGCTCGCCAGCGCCCTGCAGACCGGCGATTTATCCGGCATCACCAACGCGGCGGCGAATCTCCAAAGCGACTACAACAACGTCACCAATGTTCGCGGCGTAGCCGGTGCAAAGGTGGACGAACTGCAAAACTTCTCGAGCCAACTCCAAAACGAAAACATCGCCACGCAGACTTTCCTGTCCAGCGTCCAGGACACCAACATGACCCAGGCCATCTCCCAGTTCCAGACCCTGCAAACCGCCATGCAGGCGGCGCTGCTCACCACGGCCCAGTCACAAAGCCTTTCGCTGTTAAATTTCATCGGATAATCACAAAACTGGCACACGGATTGCATAATGAAAAAGGACATGTTCAATACGATTATAGAAATAACAGTTAATGTTATCGGAGCGCGGAAAAAGTTGCCGGGCGGCGCAGGATTCGCCGCAACGCTCGCAGGAGAGGGTTTTTGCAAGGAGCGTCCATGGATATTCAGACGTCAAGGTTCGGCCTGCTCAATGTAGACGAACAACGCATCATTCAATTCCGCCAGGGATTGCTTGGATTTCCCAATCACAAGCGATTCGCGCTGATCCAGACGGGCATGGAGAAGTGCTTCTTCTGGCTTCAGTGCGCCGACGAGCCGAACCTGGCCTTCGTCGTCGCCGACCCGACCATCTTCTTCAAGGATTACGACGTGCCGATCCGCGAGGAAACCATGGGCGAGTTGGATATGGCCGACGTGGGCTTCGCCCAGGTGCTGGTCATTTGCAACAAGGTAGACCAGTGGCTCACGGGAAACCTCATGGGCCCGCTGGTAATCAACGCGGCCAACTGCCGCGGCCAGCAGGTCGTGCTGACGGAAAAGCGGTGGACAACCCGGCAGCCGCTCCTGCGGCTCGAAGCCGAGCTTCCACTGGCCAAATCCGCATAGTAGCGCTGTGCCCGGTTTGCAGGGTCCGCGCGGCGGCTTTGGGCCGCGGGCGACGAACGGTTGGGGCCGTCGATCGCCGTTGAACGAAAAATTAAAACCGCCCGTCACGGATGATTACGGGCGCGCGCGGCGGCGATTTTTTTCTCCGCCGCCCAGGTGCGAAACCGCCCCGCGCGATCGCCCCTGCGTATAGGAAGGAGCCTGAGCATGTTGGTGCTGTCCCGGCAACGATCTGAAACGATCATGATCGGCGACGACATCGAAGTCACCGTGGTTGACATCCGCGGTGATAAGGTGCGCCTGGGAATCACGGCCCCGCGTGAAGTGAGCGTTCACCGAAAGGAGGTCTATGACGCGATCCGCCGTGAAAACCGCGCCGCGGCCCAGGTGAAGCCTGAAGACCTCCCGGAATTGGGCAAACTCGACCCCAAGCCGTCGGCCAAGGAACCTGGCCCGCGCCAGCCGGATACATGAACTCAATTGTCCCGTCGTTGTGCGTCAAGCGAGTGGAGATGTGCCGTGATTGATACTACGAACCCTTAGCCAGTGAGTACCACCGCCAGGCCACGGATTAGGCCGGCGAATTTTCAGAGCATCCACAATCTTGGAGGATTGGCATGTCGGTTATTAATACAAACGTCTCTTCGCTGATCGCTCAGCAGAACTTGGCGAAGTCCAACGCCGCTCTGCAGACTTCATTGCAGCGATTGAGCACGGGTCTGCAGATCAACACCGGGGCGGACAATCCCTCGGGCTTGATTGCCAGCCAGGGATTGCAAGCCGAAATCAGCGGCATCAATCAGGCGGTCAGCAATTCGACCCAGGCCACCAACGTCATCTCCACCGCAGACGGTGCGCTTTCTCAGGTCGAAAACCTCCTGCAGACGCTCAACGGCCTGATCGTGCAGTCGGCCAACACCGGCGCGCTCTCCAGCACTGAAATCTCCGCCAACCAGATTCAGGCCGACTCCGCCATTCAAAGCATCACCCGCATCGCCAACGCCACCTCATTCGACGGCCTTCAGCTTCTCGACGGCGGCCTGGATTTTGTCACCAGCGGCGTGAACTCCAATGCTCTCTCGGGCCTGCAGATCACCCAGGCCGACTTCGGCACCCAGGCGACGATTCCCGTCAGCATCAATGTCATCGCCAGCGCCAAGACCGCGGAACTCGATTTCGCCACCAGCTCTTTGACTCAATCCGCCACCCTGGAAATCCAGGGAACCAGCGGCGTACAAACGCTCAGCTTTGTCAGCGGCACCACCGCCTCGGCGATTGCCTTCGCCGTCAACAGCATCAGTGACGCCACCGGCGTCTCCGCTTCACTCATCAATTCCGCCAATGCCCTCAGCGGCATCACCTTCAACAGCACCGGCTACGGCACCTCGCAATTCGTCTCCATCACCGCGCAAACCGGCCAATTCACGACCACCAACGCTGCTGGAAATGCCGAAAGCCGCGCCACCGGCGCCAATGCGGTCGCCACCGTGAATGGCGTTCTCACCGTTGGCAACGGCCTCAATCTCCAACTCACCACCAGCTCATTGGATTTGAACCTGACACTGAACCCGACCTTTGGAAACCAGAGCACCAGCTTCACCATCACCGGCGGCGGCGCCCGCTTCCAGCTTGGAGCACAGGTCAACTCGGTCCAGCAGGTCACCCTGGGAATTCAATCCGTCGCCGCCAGCAATCTGGGTAACTCAACGGTCGGATTCCTCAACGACATTGTCACTGGCGGAGACGCCTCACTTGTCAGCGGACAAACCGAAAAAGCCAGCCAGATCATCAATGCCGCCATCCAGCAGGTCGCCATCCTCCGCGGCCAGATCGGCGCTTTCCAGGCCAACACCCTGGAAACCAATATCAACAGTCTCAACATCGCCCTGGAAAACGTTACCAGCAGCGAGAGCGATATCACCGATACCAACTTTGCCGCCGAGACGAGCAATCTGACTCGCGCCCAGATTCTCACGCAGGCCGGCACATCCATCCTGGCAACCGCCAACAGCACTCCTCAAGAAGTGCTCACACTGCTGCAGGGTCACTAACAGCCAATGACATCCGTCTAATTGACCTCACATCTTCCGCAGCACGCCAATATCTCTTAATCCCCTAAGAATAAGTGCCGTCGCCTGCGCGACTTGGCACGGAAACCAGCGATTCTACACCCGCCCATAATCTTCAATCCGGGCCATCATCTCCGCCCGCCTAAAATCCATAAGTATCTCTAATAAAAAGGCTTACGATGTAAGCTTCAAGGCCGTACCGCGCCTGCGCCCTCCCTTCTCTCCCTTCCCTCCCAAACCTTCTAAACCCCCCGATGTTAAGTGACCCACCCCCCTCGACGATACGCGAAGTGAAATGTCATTCTGCGTGCAACGATCCGGTGAACTTTGCGGATTGTTTAGCAGGATTCGCTTTTAGGGTTTGCAAGGAAGGAGGCAGTTGATGGATGAATCAGGGCGAGGCCGTCGTACACGGATTACTCGCTCGCAGGCTGCTGGAGGCTTTGCCCTTGGCCCGCCAGCGACAGCCTTCTTAGGGAATGTCCGCCGGACATCTGACAAAACTGTAGGTTTGCATGATTCCGGCTCAAATTGTCATGGAGAGACCTAGTCATGAGTGTTATCAATACTAACGTCAGTTCGCTCATCGCGCAAAACGCGTTGCAGCAGAACAATCAAAGTCTAAGCACGAGCCTCGAGCGTTTGAGCACTGGTTTGCAGATCAACAGCGGCGCGGACAATCCCGCCGGTTTGATCGCCGTCCAGAGCTTCAATCAGGAAAACACCGGTTTGACCACGGCGATTAATAACGCCAGTCAGGCCACCAACGTCGTCGGCACCGCCGAAGGCGGTTTGAGCGAAATCAGCAACCTGCTCACCCAGGTTCAGGGCCTCGTCGGCCAGTCCGCCAACACCGGCGGCCTGACTGCCAGCCAGGTTTCCGCAAACCAGCTCCAGGTGGATTCGATCCTCAATACGATTAATCGTATTGCCAACGGCACCACCTTCGAAGGCACACACCTTCTGAACGGTAACCTCCAATATGTCACCTCCGGCTTGAAGACCAGCGCCTTGCAGAATCTTCAAGTCACCAGCGCTCTGTTGCCTGACACCGGCAGCCTGGCCGTCAACGTTGACGTGACCGCGGCCGCTGCCAAGGCCACCCTGAGCAGCAGCGTCGCCACTGTGACCGGTTCCGCTGTGACCATCGAAGTCACCGGCAACCTGGGTTCGGTCGACCTCACCTTCGCCAGCGGCACCAGCTCTGTCACCATTGCCTCCAGCATCAACGCCGTCACCAACCAGACCGGCGTCGTCGCTTCCGGCACCAGCAACGGCCTGACTCTGACCAGCTCCAATTACGGTTCCAGCCAGTTTGTCAGCGTCAAGGCTGTCAACGGCCAATACGCCTTCTCCGACAACAGTGCCAAGGGCACCGACGCCAGCGTTGACGTGAACGGCAGCGCTGCCAGCGTCTCCGGTCTGCACGTCAGCTACGCCAGCTCAGGCCTGAGTCTCAGCCTTGACTTGGCCACGGGCTTGAACTCCGCCTCCCAGTCCGAAACCTTCTACCTCACCGGTGGCGGGGCTAACTTTGCCCTGGGCGCCCAGGTCAACGACTCCGGCAAGGCCTCCATCGG